>SLGN01000562.1 GCA_007123695.1 Verrucomicrobiales bacterium | reverse complement strand
ATCCCGCAGCGAGCGCAGGCCTCCGAAGTCCGCGCCCCGCATCCGCCGCGCCCCGGTTTGGCGCTTCGGGCCCGTGCGCCCCTCCGCCTTGAGCCGGGCGAACACCCCGTCCACGAACCCTGCCGACCCGATCACCGCCCCGGCGCTGAAGTAGCGGATCCTGCAGCGCAAGGCTTGCGCCAAGGGCACCGCCCCGCCCGACTCCGCGACCCGCCCGCACTCCTCCGCCGCGATCCCCGCGCGCCCGCCTTGTCCGGTCGCCTCGTCGGGTTTCCGCTCGCGCCCGTCCGTGTAGAGCAGCAGCCGGTAGCGGCGCTGCGCCTCCGCCCAGTCCGGGAGACGCCCATGCCCCGCGGCCTCCGTCGCCGCACCGGTTTCGACTTCCTCGAAGGCGGCAGGGTTCTCCAGCCCCTCCCGCGTGATCGAGACCAGTCCCGCCCGCGCCTTCTCCGCCCCCCTGCCCGCGCCGCAGGCCTCCCCGTAGCCGCTCCACCGGTAGTCCTCCGGACGCTCCGCCAGACCCGCCCGCACCGGATTGAGGTCGATGTAGGCCGCCACCGTCCGCAGCGTCTCCTCCCCGCCCTCCAGCAGCACGCTCCTGAAGCGGTCCTCCCACAGCGTCCCGACCCGCCCGCTGCGGCGGTTGTAGAAGATCGAGAAGCGCTGCTTGAGCATCTTCACGAACATCGAGAGGTCTCCGCGCCGCCGTTCGTAGCGCTCCAGAATCTCCTCCTCCCAGCTGCGGCTGCCCGCCTTGCGCGCCGACTCCAGCTCCCTCGCCACCTGCTCGACGGCCGTCCCGTCGTAGAGCAGCGGCAGCATCTCCAGCAGCCTCTCCGCATCGAGCTTCGGCATCGCCTCCCTGTCCGGGACCTCCAGCAGCAGATGGAAGTGGTTGCCCATCAGGCAGTAGGTGGCCACCCGGACCCCCGAGAAGCCTTCCAGCTTCCGGAGGATCGACCGGAAGACCTCCTTCTCCTCGGCATGGAAGACGATGCGCCGGTCCACGACGCGCGAAATGCAGTGGTAGAAACTGCGCCCGGATGCAACGATTCGTCTGCTCATAGAAAAATATACCTGGTTACTTGTATTTTTCAAATTGTTTCCATCTACATGGGATTTATTTTTGCTCATGGTTTAACAGCAAACTTTTTCAGTGCCGCGATTTTCTATCATTTTTTGCGAACGCTGTGATTCTTGCACTGAGTCTTTCAAGGGTTGTGTCGATGGAGGGACAGCTGGTAGCCGAATGGAAATTCAGAAGCAAAAGGCGCGACTTTCAGACCGGCAGCTTTTTCCATGGGTCTGCATTTTCCCTTGGAAAAACCCGAGGTGATGACCTAAACTCCCCATCTCCGCTCGGTTCGGCCCATCAGCCGATTCCCTCGGATGGTGGCTGTAGCTCAGTGGCAGAGCCCCGGATTGTGGTTCCGGTTGTCGCGGGTTCGATCCCCGTCAGCCACCCCAGCAACCTCGTATCCGCCGATCCCGGCCCGCTTTTCTCGCATGGATTCTCTCGAAGCCACGATCGGCTATCGCTTCCGGGAACCAGCTCTCCTATCAGAAGCCGTCACCCACCCGAGCTACGCCTGCGAAACACGGCGGACTCGTCCGGATAACCAACGGCTCGAACACTTGGGGGATGCGGTGATTCAACTAGCCCTGACGGAGGAGCTCTTCCGCCGCCTACCGGAGGAAGGCGAGGGCGCCCTGACAAAGTTGCGCAGCCGTCTCGTCTCGCGCGAGGCGCTAAGTCGCTTCGCGCAGCACATCGGACTGGGCGACCATCTCCTGCTCGGAAAGGGGGAGCTCGCGAACGGCGGCAGGTCCCGCCCCTCGAATTTGGCGGACGCTTTCGAAGCGCTGGCGGGTGCCATCTATCTCGACGGCGGATTGGGCGAAGCCCGCGCATTTCTCCTCCGAAACTTCGGACACCTGATCGAGGCGGTGCTGGAGCAGCCTGAAGAGAAAAATCCCAAGGGCGAGCTGCAGGAGCACTTACAAGCGATCGCGCCGGAGAGTCCGACCTACCGCATCGTGGGACAACAGGGGCCGGACCACGCGCGCATCTTCCGGGCGGAGGTGCATTGGCGGGGATTTGTGCTCGGCCAAGGTGCCGGTCGCAGCAAGCAGTCGGCGGAGGCAGTGGCGGCCGCCGCCGCGCTGGAGGAGAGGCGCTGGGAAACCGGTGAAAAATTGGTGAAGAAAAATGCAGAAACGTGAGCAACTTGGAGTTCTTCACAACGGAGGTTGACTTTCACAGGGTCCCGAGAGGAGTTGCTGCACTCGCGTTGTCCCGGCTGGAAACGCTGAAAATGAATTGGTTACGGAGGAGTTCCTCAGTTGTTCACACCTAGAAGAAGAATCCCTTTTTCCAAATAAATGATTCCTCCTCTTCTAGGATGTGAACAACTCGCAGGCGGCATCCACTACGGTGGCAAGCGGCAAAGCAGCCATGGTTCCATCGGGCGAGCGCAGGACCTTGATTTTCGGCGATAGCGGAGCCCACACGGCGGGCTCTGTCGGGCCGAAGAGCAGCAGTCCCTTCGCTGCGGCACTAGCGGCGAGGTGGGAAAGTCCGCTGTCATGCCCCAAGTAGCCGTCGATTCGTCGGTAGATCGAGGCGATTTCGGGCAGGGGCCGGTCCGCGAGGTGCAGCCAGGGCAGACCGGTTTCGTCGAGGCGGGCGAGAAAGTCGTCGATGTGATTGGTCTCGGCCTCGCCGCTGGTGACGAGCAGCTTCAACTCGGGGAGAAAGCAGCGGAGTTTGCCGAGGAGATCGATCCATCGGTCCTGTCCCCAGTTTTTCTGGGGGCTGCCGCTGCCGGGATGGATGGCGAACAGCGGCCCGCCGCCGACGGGCAGCGAGGCCAGCGCCGAGGCAGTTTCGTGCGTATCGGAGTAGGGCAGATCGAGAACGGGATCGTCGAGGAATAGCCCGAGGCTCTCCAGTGGCCGGGCGAGCTGCACGGCGGCGGGAACATGTGGCGGAGTCTCGTCGGGTCGGAAGGGGCAGGCGACAAGGGTGCGAACCGCGGCGGCGTGCAAGTTTCCGGAGAAATGCCCGTCGGGATCGTAGAGGTAGCTGATGACGACGTCGAACCCGGCGAAGTAGCCGCACCACGAGGGATCGAGGGCAGCTCCGGGGGCGAAGAAGGTGGCGAGGCGGGGATCTTCGAGCGGACGCACGCGGTCGGCCAAACCTGCGGAGAGCGCGAGGGAGGCGATGGAAGGATAGCCGAGGATCTCGATCTCGTTGTCGGGCAGCGTCTCGCGCACCAAGCGCAGCGAAGGCATCGTCAGGATGAAGTCGCCGACGGCCCCGCCCCGGATGAAGAGAATCCGGCCCATGTCTGTTCAGTCCGTTCCGAGCCAAGCGAGAATTTCCGCGATGATCGACGCGGGCGGGAGGGTCACGGGCAGGACGAGGGTGTTCGGAGAGGGCTCCGGCTCCTCGAGCGTGTCGAACTGGCTCCGCAGCAGGGCCGAGGTCATGTATTCGTGCTCGCGCGTGTCCATCCGCGCCTTGATGAGGTCGTAGTCGCCCTCCAGGAAGACAAGGCGTCCGTCGGGAAAATCGCTGAAAAGGTGCTCGCGGTAGCTCCGTTTCAGCGCCGAGCAGGCGAGCACGGCGGTCTTTCCGACCGCTACGGCCTTTCTCGCTTCGGTCGAGAGGACATCGAACCAAGGCAGGCGGTCGTCGTCGACGAGAGGGATGCCAGCGGCCATTTTCTCTTTGTTGGCGGCAGGATGAAAGGCGTCTCCTTCGAGAAAGACGCCTCCGAGGCTCTCGGCGACAGCGGCGGCGACAGTCGTTTTGCCGCAGCCGGAGACGCCCATGATGATGACAAGGGTGCTTCCCATTTCCAGCTCCCGCAACGGACGGGAAGGATACATCAACGGCGATGCTCGCAGCTGCCGCAAGCGCGATCTAACGGCCGCGGGCCGTAGTCCCTACTCGACCGTGGCTCCGGCGACATGGAATCGCGTGGCGTCGTCGAAGCGTTCGTCGAGCCAACCGAGGTGGGTGGTGGTAATGAGTTTCTGCGATTCCGCGGGCCAGTTGGCCATGAGCGCGTTGCGCCGGTCGGGATCGAGTTCGCCGAAGACGTCATCGATGAGCATCACAGGGGCTTCGCGGCGTGTTTCGAGAAAGAGCTTGGTCTGGCCGAGCTTGAGTGCTAGGGCGGTGGTGCGCTGCTGGCCCTCGCTGGCGAATTTTGCCGCCGGCATTCCGTTCAGCGCGATGCCGAGATCGTCCCGATGCGGGCCTGCGGCGGTGAGGCGGCGACGGAGTTCTTCATCCCGTCTTGATTCGAGCAGGGAAAGAAGGTCGTCGCCGGGTCCGCTAGCGCTCACGTAGGTGAGTCGGAGGGATTCGCCGTTTCCGCCGACGGCGGCCTGGGCGGCGGCGGCCCGCGGCTGAAGCTGCTCGACGAGGACGCGCCGACTGCTCGAGAGGACTTGCCCGTAGTCGTGGAGCAGTCGCGAATAGGCGTCGATCTGGGTCCACTTTGGCGAGGAATCACGCTTGAGCAGATGGTTGCGGGTGCGCAGGGCCTTTTCGTAGGCCTTGAGGGCTTCGCGGTATCCAGGATAGAGCTGCGAAGCCATGAAGTCGAGAAAGCGCCTCCGGCCCTCCGCGCCGCCGCGCACGAGCGATAGATCGTCGTTCGCCATCCAGACGACGAGGGCGCTGTGGCTAAGATAGCCGGACCCGGCTCGCTGCGTCTCGCCATCGACGAGCAGACGGCGGCCCGACTCACGAAATTGAAGACGAAGCTCCGAGAGATCCGGACCCTCCAGCTTTCCGCCGAGGGCGAAAGCTTTTTCCGAGAACCGCACACAGTCGCCGAGGTTGGCGGTGCGCGGACTCTGCAGACGCATCAGGACACAGGCAGCTTCGAGAATGGATGTCTTTCCCTGGGCATTGTTTCCGTGGAACAGGGAAATACCCGGCCCCAGTCCGAGCCTGAGGGACTCGAAGCAGCGGAAGTGGACGAGATGAAGCGAGCTCAGAACCATGCCAAGGCGGCAATCAACAGGGTTTGCCGGGCGATTCAACAGGGTTGGGCGAGGCACCGAAGAGGGTTGCCTTCGTCACAGTCGCGGTGGTGCGTCATTCTTCTTCGCTCCAATGCAGTGCGATCCAAACGGTGTCTTCACTGGGATCGGTCGCCTCGACGCGGTGACGGGTGCGCGGGGGGATCGAAATCCAATCGCCCGGCTCCATCGCAACTTCGCTCACCGCACCCGAAGCGGCGTCCTCGAAGCTGAGCCGTGCCGACCCCCGCAGCAAGGCGACCCATTCGTGCTCGGGCTGATCGTACCAGAAGCCGTCGGGCGAGGCGTGGCCCCGCGAGACGAGCCGCACGACGCGGAGCCGACCGCAGCCTTCGGCCAGGACTTCGACAAGTTCCTCGGGCAGCACGGCTGGGATCTCGCGGAACAGATTCCTGGGATTTTTCACGAGCGCTGTGGGTCGGGTTTTGACCGGAACGTGGAGGAAAAACGGGTCGATGGCAAGTTGTGAGGGACTTCGAGCGCCACGATGGGTTGGATTCACCGGTTCCCCGGATTCGGCGCTCCCCCGTCGATTGGCCGGATCCTGAGATCCCGCAGCGAGCGCAGGCCTCCGAAGTCCGCGCCCCGCATCCGCCGCGCCCCGGTTTGGCGCTTCGGGCCCGTGCGCCCCTCCGCCTTGAGCCGGGCGAACACCCCGTCCACGAACCCT
>SLGN01000050.1 GCA_007123695.1 Verrucomicrobiales bacterium | reverse complement strand
GGGGCCGGCTCAAAAACCTGCGCGACGCCGAGCTCGACCGCATCGACGCCGAGACCGCGCTCTACGAATCGGCCCGCCTCTCGCTCGCCGCCAACGTGGTCAAAGCCGCCCTCGCGGCGATCGAGGCCCGGGGCCAGATCGCGATCTCGCGCCGCACCCTCTCCAGCCTGCAGACCAATCTCAAGATCCTCGACTCGCGCCTCGAGGCCGGCGACCTCGCCGAACGCGCCGCGCTCGAGATCAGCCTCAGCCGGGCCGACATCGCCCGCGCCGAGCGGGCCATCCTCATCTCGCAGCGCCGTCTCGACGGGGCCAGGCGCACCCTCGAGACGCTGCTCGGGCGCTATCCCTCGGGCGAAATCGACACCCTCGCCCAACTGCCGCGGCTCGTCCGCGAGGTGCCCGCGGGCCTGCCCAGCGATCTCCTGCTGCGCCGCCCCGACATCCTCGCCGCCGAAGCCCGCGTCGACGCCGCGACCCGCGAGCTCCTCGCCAGCCGCAAGGCGCTCCTGCCCGCCCTGCGCCTCTCCGGCTCCGGCGGCACCGCCAGCACCCGCGACATCAGCGACATCCTCAACATCCAGAACCTCGTCTGGAACATCGGGCAAAACCTGACCCAGCCGCTCTTCCGCGGCGGCCGTCTCCTCGCCCAGATCCGGCTCGACGAGGCCGGTCGCGAGGAGCTCGTCTACTTCTACGCCGAGACCGCCCTCGAAGCCTTCCGCGAAGTCGAGACGGCGCTCGCGGCGGAGAGCTTTCTCAAGGCCGAGGTCGCCGCCCTCACCACCGCCAGCACGGAGTCGCGACGGGCCGAAGAACTCGGACTGGGCGAATTCGAACAGGGTTTGGTCGAGATCATAACCCTGTTGGAAAGCCAGCGGCGCGCCTTCGAGGCCGAGAGCGTCCTCCTCGACGCCCGGCTCGAACTGCTCACCAACCGGATCGACCTCCACCTCGCTCTTGGCGGCGACTTCGACCACCTTCCGCCCCTCGCCGCCTCCGAGCCCGCGCCCGTCCCCGAAGCCTCCGCAGCGCCCTCTCCCTGAAACCCTTGTGGCCCTGGTGCCGTCTGCGAAAGGCCCCTTTCCGCCCCCCGTGTCGAGCCCCTTCGCGGAAGCGACCGGTTGACGCGCCCTCTCCGCTGGGCCAAGTTACCCGCCCTCCTTGCGGACACCCGGGCAGCCCCCGACGCCCCGTTTCCTCCCGAACTCCCCGCACGCGGACGCCCTTTCCCCGCACCCGGCCCTCCCCTTTTTCCCCGGCTCCACGCCGCCCTCCTTACTCCACTGCATGAACGTAGATCGCGCGACGCTCGACTTCCTCAACTCCTTCAACCCCGACGAAAAGCAGGAGGGCCAGCGCCTCCACAAGGAAGGGGCCGTCACCCAGATCTTCGGCAATCATCTGCTCATCCAGGGCCGGATCGAGGAGGACGGATGGGCCTGCCGCACCCGGATCCAACTGCAAGGCAACGAATGGGTCGGCGAAGCCGACGAAAAGAGCGACTCGGGGCGCGCCGCGCTCTACGCGACCATGCTCGAAAAGGTCGCCCGGAAAGGCGAGCTGCCCGAGGCCCCGAACGAAATCGGGGAACGGACCCTGACCGAGGTCGTCGAGGACCGGCTCGGGCGCGGGCTCACCGGCGAGGAGGACGAATACCTCGGCAAGCTCGAACGCCGCTTCCGCCGCTTCGAGCTCGAGCGCGAGATCTTCGACTCCGACCTGGTGCGGCTCAATCCGCGCTGGCCGGTCGATTCCTTCGAACCCCTCGCCCTCTGGCCCTCGCCGCCGCGCGACATCGTCGAGTTCTGGAACTACATCGCCTACGCTTTCGAAAAGGCGAACTACCCCCTGCCCGACTTCCTCGAGACGGTCACCGACCGCCAGTGGACCCGCGAGCGCATGGCCGAGTGGGAGCGCCGCCGCGAGGAGAGCGAGTGGCGCTACCAGGTCGAGGTCTTTGAAAAACGCCCCTCCGACGAGGGCGTCGAGAGCGCCGAGTTCCGCCTGCGCATCGGCTCGCGCGAGGCCCGGCTGATGGTGCGGCTCGGGGCCGCGGCGGACTTCGAGCGCATCGCCGACGCCGAGCAGTTCGCCCGGCTCGAGGAACGCTACACCAACGGCGGGCTCCGCATGGGGGCCGCCTCGGAAATCCTCTGGAGCAAATTCATCCACGCCGCCGCCAAGGACGAAGGCAGCGACGGCGGCCTCGCCCTCGACCGCGTCGAGAACTGCCGCCTCCTCAACCGCCTCTTCCACCAGCGCGAGCTCGAGGGGCTCATCGTCAACCTCGACGACCATCCCTTCCGCCTCGCCGAGGCGCCCCTGCGCTGGATCTGCCGGGACGACTCCCTCGGCGGCGACGGATACGAGCTGCAGCTCGTCACCGCCGAAGGCATCGACGTCTCCCACACCCTGCGGCTGCTCCCCGGCGACGAGGCGCTCTACCTCAGCGACGAATGGGTCTTCCCCGGGCCCGAGCACTGGGCCCGCGGCGAGACCCTGATCGATCCGCGTGCCGCCGTTCCGCGCGCCGTCGTCGAGAGCGAGTCCGGCGTCGCCTTCCTCTTCCGCCTCGGCGCCGACCTGCCCGAATCCCTGCGGGAAAAAGTGCGCGAAGAACGTCTCCGCATCCTCTTTCACCTCGGCATCTCGGCGGCCGCCACCCCCGGCGCCAGCGAGCACATGCTGATGAAAATCAGCGCCACCGATTCCGAGGGCACCCGCGAGGAAGTGCTCGGCCGCGAGGGCTGGGAGCTCGTGCAGCAGCCCGAAGGGGGCGACGGGCGCATCGTCCGCTTCGACCGCAGCCTGCAGCGGCGCGTCGGCCGTCTCATCGCCCCGATGCAGCCGACCTTCGACGGAAACCTCGGCTGCTACCGCGCCCGCGTCACCAAGAACTTCCCCGAGAAATACGCGGAATGGATCGCCTCCCTGCCCGAGGGCATCGAGGTCGTCGCCGACGCCGACCTCGCCACCCTCGACGCCGATCCCGTCGAGGCCCAGGTCAGCTTCGAAGTCGTCGACCAGGAGATCGACTGGTTCGATCTCAAGGTCGTCGTCAACGTCGAGGGCATGGACCTGTCGCCCGACGAGATCCGCGCCCTCGTCCAGGCCCGCGGGCAGTTCGTCCGCATGGAGCGGGGCGGCTGGCTGCGGCTCAAGATGAACCTCAGCGACGAGCAGCAGCTCGCCGTCTCGCGCATCGGGCTCGACCCCTTCGACCTCAGCGGCGAGGTCCACCGGCTCCACGCCCTCCAACTGTCCGAACCGGGGGCGAAGGAAATTTTCGACGCCGCCGCGTGGGAGCGCATCGCGGACCGCTCGCGCAGCCTCAAGCTGCAAGTCAGGCCCGAAGTGCCTGCGGGATTGAACGTGAACCTCCGCCCCTACCAGATCGAGGGTTTCCATTTCCTCGCCTACCTTTCCACCAACCGCTTCGGCGGCATCCTCGCCGACGACATGGGCCTCGGCAAGACCATCCAGGCGCTGACCTGGCTGCTCTGGCTGCGCGAGGAGCACGGCGAATCCGCCCCGCCCAGCCTCGTCGTCTGCCCCAAGTCCGTCCTCGATGTCTGGGGAGACGAGGTCAAGAAGGCCTCGCCCTCCATCCGCGTGCAGGTGCTGCGCCACAAGACCGAGCTCGAGGTCGAGCGGCTCGGCCGCGACGTCGACCTGCTCGTGATCAACTACAGCCAGCTCCGCACCTGCGCCGAAGAGCTCCAGTCGGTCAACTGGCTCGGCATCATCCTCGACGAAGGCCAGCAGATCAAAAACCCCGACTCGAAGGCCGCCAAGTCCGCCCGCGCCCTGCCCGGCAGCAACCGCATCGTCCTGACCGGCACCCCGATCGAGAACCGGCTGCTCGACGTCTGGAGCCTCATGGGCTTCGCCATGCCCGGCATCCTCGGCGACCGCAAATATTTCCGCGACAACTTCGACCGCCGCCGCGACGGCCTCTCGCAGACCCGTCTCACCGCCCGGCTCCGCCCCTTCCTTCTGCGCCGCACCAAGGGCGAAGTCGCCCTCGACCTGCCCCCGAAGATCGAGGAGGACGTCTTCAGCGAGATGGAGGCCACCCAGACGGAGCTCTACCGCGCCGAGCTCGAGCGCATCCAGAAGGTCCTCCTCGGCATCGAGAACGACGAGAGCCTGCGCCGCAACAGCTTCGTCATCCTCCAGGGCCTCATGCGGCTCCGGCAGATCTGCTGCCACCCCGGCCTCATCGACTCGCGGCACCGCCACGAAGAAAGCGCCAAGCTCAACGCCCTCTTCTACCTCCTCGACCAGCTTCACGAAGAGGGCCACAAGGTTCTCGTCTTCTCGCAGTTCGTCTCCATGCTCGACATCATCAAGGAAGAGCTCGAAGACCGCGAACGCCCCTACAGCTACCTCACCGGCCAGACCAAGAACCGCCACGAAGTCATCAGCGACTTCCAGGAGTCGAAGGAGCCCAAGACCTTCCTCCTCTCCCTCAAGGCGGGAGGCAGCGGCCTCAACCTGACCTCGGCGAGCTACGTCATCCTCTACGATCCGTGGTGGAACCCCGCCGTCGAGAACCAGGCCATCGACCGCTGCCACCGCATCGGGCAGGCGAGCCGCGTCAACGCCTACCGCCTCCTCATGCGCGACTCCGTCGAGGAGAAGATCCGCATCCTCCAGCAGCAGAAGAACGCCATGATGACCGGCGTCCTCGGCGAAGAGGGCTTCACCCGCAACCTTGAGCTCGAAGACCTGCACTTCCTCTTCAGCCACGGCGCCGCCGACCCCGAGGCCGACCGCCCGACGAAACACCGCCGCAGCTGACCCGCACCCCCGGCTTCATCCCGGACAGGTGCTGGGCTGCGGTGCCGCTCGCTTCGGGCGGTGCTTGCGGACCGCCCGTCCCGATCCCATCCGTTGGCCCCTCACGAAATCCGCGCGAGGATCTCGAGATTCGCCGCCGCATCGAACCGCTCCAAAACAGCCCGCTGCGCGGAAACGAGTTCGCCCACGCCCTTTTTCCCGAGCCGCAGCATCTCGGCCATTTCCTCCTCCGAGAAGGTGGCTTCCTCGCCGCTGCCCTGCACTTCGATGAGCCGCAGATCCTCGGTCATGGCGTAGTTGAAATCGACCGAGGCCGCCTTGTCCTCCACGTAGTCGAGATCGAGCAGGCAAACCCCCTGGCACACCCCGGCGCTGACGGCGGCGGCGAGCTGCCGCATGGGCGAGGCGGGCAGCTTCTTCGCCGCGACGAAGCGGCGGAAGGCCATCTCGGCCGCGACGATGGCCCCGGTGATCGAGGCGGTTCGAGTGCCCCCGTCGGCGCGCAGCACGTCGCAGTCGATCCAGAGGGTGCGCGGCCCCAGCTTCTGAAGATCGACGACGGCGCGCAGGCTGCGTCCGATGAGCCGCTGGATCTCCGAACTGCGCCCGTCGAGGCGGCCCCGGCTGATGTCGCGGGGCTTTCGCTGCAGCGTCGAGTAGGGCAGCATGCTGTATTCGGCGGTGAGCCAGCCTCCCGGCACGCCCTGGGCCTTCATCCACGGCGGCACCCCGGCCTCGAGCATGGCCGCGCAGATCACCCGGGTCTCGCCGAAGCGGACAAGGACGCTGCCGTGGGCAAGAGGGGCGATGTCGGGCTCGAACCCGACTTCGCGCATGGCGTCGGGGGAGCGTCCTTCGTTTCGTTGCATCGCCGTAGATGGCCCAGAGCCGGGGTGATTGCAAGCGCCAAGAGCGGGGCCCGCCGCGGGAGT
>SLGN01000605.1 GCA_007123695.1 Verrucomicrobiales bacterium | reverse complement strand
GCTGCCCGGTGACGCCGACCGAGGGCAGGGTGAAGAGGAGGATGGGTCCGTAGATGAACTGAGAGGCGGTCAAGACAGCGGCCACGGCATAGAAGGCCCGCTTCAGTTCGCCGCGGGTGAAACCCGGGAAACTGGAGATGTCGAAAGAGGACCGCCCGAACCAGCCTACGAGGAAGAGTCCGGTCATGGCGATGGAGGCGGTGAGGAAGTGAAGGTAGCGGGGCAGCACGTTGCCGATTTTGAGACTGGAAAAGAAGCCTCTCACCTTCTCCCATTCCGAAGGGAAAAGCATTAGGTTCACGTTCGCGAGGAAGATCAGGGGAATGCCGAGGAAGAGGGCGGCGGCGGTGAGACCGATGGCGAAGTGAAAACGCTTCGCACGCCCCTCCGACCAGCGCTCCCACGTGTATTTGTGGAGGTAGGAGAGTAGGAAGGCGAGCGTGACCAGCGGCACGATGAGCAGCCAGGCATGGCCGGTAAGTGCATTGGCAGAGTACCAATGGAGAGTGTAGAGCAGATTGATGCAGAGAAGAGGTCCGATGCCCATGACCACGGCGAGGCTCTTGTTCACCGTCAGCGTGCCGGCGATGCTGTGGGCGACCCGGTCCCAGCGTCGATCGCGGAATCCCCGCCACTCCGTAGTTGCGATGAGGACGGAGCCGCCCACCATCAGGTTGACGAAGAGGATGTGGAGAAGGAAGAAAATCACGAGGAGGAACGCGATGACGCCTTCGGGCAAGGGAAGCGGCAGAGGCAGGTCGCGGGGCACCGGGGTGTTGGCAAAGAGCGGGATCATGTCTGGAGCGGTTATTGTTGGCTGAGCTTCACTTCAGGGGCGGGGGCGACGACGACTCCTGCGCTCTGGGCGCCGGGTAGCGACTCGCGCGTCTCGCGCAGTTCGAGGAGGTAGGCGACCAGTGCCTCGGCTTCGCGATCGTTGCCGGGGAAGGGCGGCATGTAGGTGCGGGTCTGGTGCATGCCCGCGACGAAGGCTTGCATCGCGCCGGAATCCCAGTCCTTGTCGGCGCCATACATCGTCTCGAGCTTTTCGACGACACCGTTGAGCCCCGTCGTGCTGTGGCAGCGCGAGCAGGTCATCATGAAGACGTCGCGCCCGCTTTCCGCGAGGTTGGCGTCGGTCACCTCGCGATAGGTCGCGTAGGTGGCGTGTTTGAGAATGCCCTCGCTTTGGAGGAAGGCGAGTTCGTCCTTGTGGACCCCGTTCGAGTACATGTATTCGCCGATCACCCAGGGCTTGCGCATGAACTCGCGCGCCCGCTCGAAGTGCCCGAGCAGCCAGATGCCCATGAAGGTCGGGACGAGAAGGGCCCAGCGCGGCAGGGTGAAGAAGTCGTTGATCCCGACGATGGCGATGAAGAGGAAAGCCGCCAGGGTCCAGCCGAGGAGGGTTTTGAACTGGCCGTGCCAGCCCATGAACTCCTGGGTGAGAAGGGCGACGGAACTGTTCGCCTTCATCGTCTCGGGGATCGCGTTCCAGTACCAGATGCCGAAGAGGTAGGTGAGCAGCAGGCTGACGAAGACCACATGCGACATGCGGTAGACGAGCCATCGCCGGATCGCCGGTCCGCCGTCGCCGAAGTCGGTGCTTTCCTTCTTGGTGAAGAAGAAGGCCGCGAACCAGATAAAGACAGCGCCGGTCATCAGCGCGAAGAAGGTGCGGAATCCGAGCTGAGGCGCGTAGAGCGGATTCGTCATCGCATCGACGAAGGCCCGGGTCTGGCTCCAGTTGCCCGTCTTCATCATGAAGCCCAGCACCGCGACGATCAGAGCCATCGTGATCCACGACATGATCGCGAGCGCGACGCCGATGCGGATGTGACGTGCCTTCGACGTCGCGTTTTTCGACATCGACTTCCAGCTCAGAAACCACCACATGATTAGGCCGACCTCGGTGACGAAGACGAACCATTCCGCGAACCAGGCCCAGAAGAAGACGCGAAGGAGGGAGCCGATCGCGAAAGGCGCATAGAGCGAGGTCGATAGCCAGATGCCGACACCGGTCATCGCTCCGACCGTTGTCGTGATGATGAAGACGATGAAGGTGATTTTGTAGGCGAGGCGGTCAATGTCGGGCCGGTTGTTCTTGTGCGCCCACCACTCCATCCACACCAGCAGCGGGTAGGCTCCTACCGCTAGAGGATGGTTGATGAGAACGTGGAGGGAGGCGATCAGGCCGATGACGAGCCGTCCACCGGCCATGTGATCCATGAAGAATGCGGGATAGTCCATATACCGCTAGCAAACGCCGAGAAGGCTTCGGCGGCGATGTGGCAGATTGCCGCACCCCTCCCGAGGGCAGCGATCGACTCACGTTGCGAGAACCGATGGTTCAGCACTCGGGCGGCATTTTTGCAAGCTTTCGCTGCAAAGTGCGCCGGTCGATCCCAAGGATTTCCGCCGTGCGCGATACGTTGCCCCCCGACTCGTGGAGGACGCGCTGGATGTGCTCCCACTCGAGCCGAGCGAGGCTTGGCGGACGCGTGGGCAGGTGAGGGGCGGGGCGGGGCGTGCCGCCCGGCCCGCCGCGAATGGCTGCCATAATTTGTTCGGCGCCTGCCGACTTCAGCAGGTAGTCGTCCGCGCCGAGGCGCATCGTTCGGAGCGCTTCGGGGATGCTTCCGTAGCCGGTCAGGACGACGAGCCGACATCCCGGCCATCGCTTCTTCAGATCCTCGATGGCGTCTGCTCCGGATCGGTTGCCCAGCCGCATATCGAGGACGATGCCGTCGAGCACCTCCTCGTCCAGGGCTAATGCGTCCCGCGTGTTGCGAGCCTCGATGACGATCAAGCCGCGGCGCTTCAGTGCGAAGGCGAGCGTTGCGCGGAAGGACTCGTCGTCCTCGATCAGCAGTGCCTTCATCGTTGCGAGCCTCCCCCTGTGTTCGAGAGCGGCAGGCGCAGTCTCGCGACGCCGCCTCCCCCGGGAGCGTTGTCCATCGAGAGTTCGCCGCCTGCTGCTGCGGCGAGGCGTTTCACAAAGAAGAGCCCAAGACCGAGACCTTCGCCGGCAGGGCTCGTGCTGCGAAACGGCTCGCCCCCGTGCTTCAGCATCTCCGCGCTGAAGCCGGGGCCGCGGTCGCGAACGGAAAATACAGCGCTGTCGTCTTCGCTAGCGAGCTTCAGGACCACTGTGTCGCCGTCCGGAGTCGCCCGGAGAGCATTCCGGATCAGGACGAGAAGGGCTTCGGGCAAGCCGGCTCCCTTCACTTTCAAACCTGCCTCCAAGTAGAGTTCGATGCGTGCGCGATCCTCGCCCCCGACGATTCCGAGTGCCTCTTCGATCAAATCGCGAGCGTGACATTCGCTACCGGCTAGTTGATCGACCTCGGGACCGAGTTCGCGGAGACGCTCCAGCACCTGCGTGCAGCGAAGCGCTTCATTCCGGATGCGGTTGGCAATCTCCGTTTCGTCAGGGCTGCGCAGTTCTTCCGCGGCGAGACGGATCGTGCCCACCGGAGTGCCTAGTTCGTGGGCGAAGCCCGTGACGAGTGCCGAAACGGCGAGGAAGCGGTCGCGCTCGGCAAGATCCTCCCTCAGCCGTTCCCGTTCTCGCAGGAGGCACCGCGAGCGCTCGCGCAGGGCGAGCAGCGTCGCGAGCGTGAAAAGGCCGGCCGAAACCAGCGCGATCAGGGTTCCTGCGAGGGCAAGCGACGCCGGCAGCGGCGAGCCGTCCGCCATACGCAGGGGGGACGCATGGAGCCAGAGCCAGCCGCACGCGCCGGTTGCGAAGAGACCGAGGCCAAACACTGCCGATGTTTTCAGGGTGAGCGCGGCGAGAACGAGATGGACGAGGTAGAAGACGGAAAAGGGATTCGCGAGACCTCCGGTCCAGTTCAGGAGGAAAGTGATCAGGACGAGGTCCCAAAGGACAAAGTGAAAGAAGTCGTCCCGCAACTGCCCCCCGCTTTGATCAATCCAGCGGGCGAGAAAGACATTCGAGGCGGCGGTTGCGGTCAGCGCGAACCAGCATCGCCCGATCGGAAAATCGAGGCCGATTCGATGGGCCGAGTAAATCGTCGCCGCTTGCCCGGCCAGGGACAACCATCGCAGCAGCAGCACGACGCGGAACGAGAGCGCGCCGCCGACCCAGACCTCGTCGAGTCCGAAGGTCCTTCTCCAAAGGGAACCTCGCGATTCAGATGGCGATGTCCGGGGCATCTCCACAACGATGGACCATCGGAGGCGCTTGTCCATCCGCTGCGGCATTTTGCCGCAGTGACATCACCCGGTGCCGGGCGACCGATTCTCCCTATGAAGCTCGCCTACCTCTTGCTCCTCGGTTTCCTCTGTCTTTCGGCTGCGGAGACGGTCTCCGCTCAGTCCGCCACCTACGCCCTCTGCGCCGCCTGCCACGCGCCGGACGGGAAGGGAATGGGCGCAGGCACCCCCGCCGTCATGGCTCCGCCTCTGGCGGGGTCGAAAATCGCGATGCATGGTGACGGCGAGCTCATGGCCTCGATCGTCTTCACAGGCATCGCCAAGGAGGACACCCGCTTTCTCGGTATGATGACGCCACTCGGCCCCATGATGAAGGATGAAGAACTTGCCGAGGTGCTGACCTTCATCCGGAGCAACTTTGGCAACGAAGCCTCTGCCGTCGAGGCCGCGCAAGTGAAGGAGTGGCGCGAGAAATACCAGGGCAAGCCAATGCAGCAACGCGCGACCATCGAAGATGCCGTCGAGAAGCGTCCAGAGTGACTTTCGTCCAGAGTTCCCGTAATCGGCAGATCAGGTGCATCGACCCTGTCGCGAAGGCGGAGCTGGGGCCTCAGCATCGATGATGGTCTCGAAGAATGACCAGCTCCTCGCCTTTGGCAAGCGGAGGCAGGCGCCTCTAACGGCAGGCAACGAAGCCCTTGGACTTGCGCTTCGCGAGCGCGGTGCCACGGTGAATCCCTGCGCCATGCCTCTTCCCGACCCTGTCCAAAAATCGGTCAAGACGATCCGCGACTTCATCGCCTCTAGCGGCGGTGCCGGTCGTGGGGGCGCTTCGGTCGCTTACCGATTGATGCGCCAGCTCTTCGAGCATTCGGGCGAGATCCTCGAGGATGCCGAAACGCTCGACGCCGTCCTTGCTCTCGGTCCCGAGATCGACTCGTACCGGGGGAAGGGCTCCCAGGCGATGCAGGCCGATTACAGCCGTTTCCTTGCCGAGCTGTTGGACTATGCTGAGCTGGAGTTTTCTCCGACTGCGCCCCGTGGTCTGCCTCCGTCCGCGAACGAGGCTCCGGGGGCGGAGCGGACACCTCCGCCTTGGGCGGAAAAGCTGTCGGACCATTTCCTCGCCAAGCTCGGAGAGAAGCCAGGCAAATCCCGGCTCGCGGGGAAGTTGAGGGCAGACGCTTGGAGCGCCCTTGGCGGGCTCTCCCACTTCATGCGGCGGTCCGAGCATCTCGACCTCGCCCTCGCCGCGGCGTCGAGTGCGGCGAATCCGATCGACGAGCGCGAGGCGGCGGTCGGCTTTCTGCTCGACTACTGGGCCGACGGGGAGCCCGACGAGGCCACCGTCGCTCTCCTCGACCGGCTGAGCCAGAAACCGCCGAGCCGCTCGCTCCTGGTCGCCGTGCGCGAAGCATAGCCTTTATTTCCTCGGTCAGGTCAGGAATGCGGGTCGGCTTTTCCTGTTTTTTGTCCCTACACCTTGAACCGCCATTATCCTGAATTGAAAGATTCAGAAAATCCGCCACTGGCCCTCCTGCGGGCGGTGATGGAGCGCCAGGCCGCGCTGGTGGC
>SLGN01000247.1 GCA_007123695.1 Verrucomicrobiales bacterium | reverse complement strand
TCGGGGCTGCGGTCGATCACGCGGGAGGGGCTGGAACATTCCGGTTCCTGCGCGGGTGTCGGGACCGTTGATGCTGCGGAAGCGGCGGGTCCCGGGGAACTGCCGGACTGGGCGGAGGTGCAGCGGCGCTACCGGCTGCTGCTCTACACGGATGGGCGGGAGCAGAAGCCGGACGGGGTGACGGGGGAAGGCGGGCGAGCGGGGATTGCTGAGGAGGATTGCGACCGTGTCGTGGAGGCTGGCGGAGCGGTGCCGCTGGCGGAGACCTTGCGGCGGAAGGTTCGCTATTTCAGCGACGGGGCGGTGATCGGGTCGGCGGAGTTCGTGGACGACGTGTTCGAGCGGCTGAAGGCGGAGGGGCGCACGAGCCCGAAGCGGACGAGCGGGGCTCGACGGATGAGGGGGGCGGACTTTGGCGATCTGCGCTCGCTGCGCGATCTGAGGACGAGGACGACTGGGGCTGCAAAGTAGAAGGAGCCGAGGCTGGCGGCGCGAGGGGCTCGGGAGACTCGAGCCGACGGTAGGCAAGGCAGGGTCCGTTCAGGCCTGCGATTCGACCCAGCGGATGGCTTCGTAGGAAAGTTCGGTGGCATCGCGCAGGCCGAGCTTGTCTTTGATGTGGGCCCGGTGGGCGTCGATCGTGCGGATGCTGACCCCGAGCTGTCCGGAGATTTCGCGCGAGCTTCTTCCCTCGCCGATGGCGCGGAAGACTTCGAGCTCACGGTCGGTCAAGCCTGCGACTGGGGAGTCGGAGCGACGTCCGGCGAGAGTTTCCATGAGGCGCGAGGTCATTGCCGGGCTGAGAAAGACGCCGCCGCGGCGCACCTCTTCAATTGCCGCGAGGAGCTGCTCCGGGGCGCGGTCCTTCATCAAGTAGCCGCGTCCGCCGGCTCTGAGGACCCGCTCGGCGTAGACCTTTTCGTCGTGGGAGGAGACGACGAGGGTCCGGATTGCCGGATCGCTCACTTTCAAGTCGCGGATGAGCTCGAGTCCTCCGCGGTCGGGAAGGGATATGTCGACGACGACGAGATCGACGGGCTTGTTTTCCTCGATGATCCGCAGGGCTTCTTCGTGGGATCCGGCTTCGCCGCAGACTTGCAGGGTTGGGGCCGATTCGAGAAGCTGGCGGAGTCCCATGCGCATGATCGGATGGTCGTCGACGACAACGATTTTTGCTGGTCGGGTATCGTTCATGTTTCGAGGGGGAGGGAGCACCGGATTTCGGTTCCGCCGCCGGGCGAGGCGCGAAGGCCGAATTCCGCGTCGATCATTTCGGCGCGGCGCTGCATCGTCATGAGGCCTAGACCATTTGCGGAGGGCTCGCGGGACATGCCCCTGCCGTCGTCGCGGATGCGGAGTTCCAGCTTGCCTTCGAAAACGCCGAGGGAGATGTCGATGACCTCGGCGTCGCTATGACGGATGGCATTGGTCACGGCTTCCTGCGCGATGCGGTAGATCTGGATGGAGATTCCATCCGAGAGTCCCTCGATGCGGGGATCTTCCTCGACTGCGGCGACGCAGTTCACTCCGATGAGTTCGCGTTTTTGCTGGGCGAGGTCGCGGAGCGCCGAGGCGAGACCTTGCGTCTCCAATACGGCGGGGACGAGGCCCTTGGCGATTTCCCGCGCCCGCGTGCCGGCTTGTGCCACCATGACCGTGATCTCCGCCAGGGCGGTCGCCTCTTCCGGACAACGCTCGCCGAGGCGGTTCTCGAGAACCTTGGTCATGCAGCCGATCCCGGAGAGCTGCGAGCAGAGGTCGTCGTGGATGTCCTGTCCGATGCGGCGCTGTTCGTTTTCGCTGATTCGCACGATTTCGGACTCGAGGAGTTTTTCCTTGGTGATGTCGCTGGCGCAGAAGACGTAGCCTTCTTCGCCGCGAAGGTTCATCCGCGTGACTTTGGCGCGCACGTAGACGTCGCGACCGTTACCGAGGCGGCAGTGGACGACTTCCTCGGCCACGCCCGATTTCTTCACTGCTGGGACGATTCGTTCGGAAAAGGGGTGCACGCCGGTATGGGGGCAGATTTCGGCGAGTGGTCTTCCTAGGGCTTCGGCTTCACTGAGGCCGAAGATCCTCACGGCGCCCTCGTTCCACTCGCGAACGGTTCCTTCGGAGGTGACGTAGAAAACGGCGTCGTGGACGTTCCGCAGGATTTCCGCTTGGAAGCGAAGCCGGCTCTGGGTGCGGCATCGTTCGATCGCGTAGCGGATCGTCCTCTCGAGATCGGTGGCGGCGGTCTCGCCTTTGACGAGGTAGTCGGAGGCACCCGACTCCATGGCCGAAAGATCGACGGCTTCGTCGGTCTGGCCGGTGAGGACGATCATGGCCCGGTCGGTGCCGGCGCGCTGCATCTCGCGGAGGAGGTCGATGCCGGTGCGCTCGCCGAGCCGGTAGTCGATGAGGTAGGCGTCGTGCCAGCCGGCGGCGAGGTCGGCGAGCCCCACGTCGTAGTCGGCGGTCCAGTCTAGCTCGTAGCACGCCCGGGAAATCTCGGCGAAAAGATCTCGGTGAAGGATGAATTCGTCCTCGTCGTCGTCGATGAGCAGCACCCGTATGATGGAGTCGTTCATCGCGCAGCGGTCTCGCCGGGGAGCTTCACCAGCTCGAGCCAGTAGATCTTCAGCCGCTTCGCCATCTCGACGAGTTCGGCGAAGCTCGCGGGTTTGGTGATGAAGGAGTTCACTCCCTCGTCGTAGGTCCGTTCGACGTCGGTCTGCGATTCGGTGGTGCTGAGCACGACGATGGGAATGCGGCGCAGGCGTTCGTCGGACTTGATGCGCTTGAGGGCTTCGTGCCCATCGATTCTGGGCATGTTGAGGTCGAGGAGGATGAGGTCGGGTATGGGGTGTGCGCCACGGCGTCCCGAGTCTCTTGCCAAGGCGAGGTAGTCGAGGAGTGCGGCGCCGTCGTCGACGTAGCGGAACTCTCCGCGGAATCCGCTTTCTTCAAAAGCTTCGCGGACGAACTCCCGGTCGTCGGGATCGTCGTCGGCCATCATGAGGATGCATTCTCGGTTCATTTCGGATCGCTGTCGGTATCGAATTGGCGCCTTTTGCGCAAGGGCAGATCGACCACGAAGACGGAGCCTTCGCCGGGTTCGGCGGAGGCCTGGATGCGGCCTTCGTGGTTGTCGACGATTTTTTTGCAGATGGCCAGGCCGATGCCGGTGCCTCCGTATTTGCCCTTGCCGTGGAGGCGCTGAAAAATCTGGAAAATGCGCTCGCCGTAGCGGGGGTCGAATCCGATGCCGTTGTCGGCGACTTCGATCCGGACCCTTTCGCCCGTGGCTCCGGTCTCGACGGATCCTCTCACCTCGACGATGGGAGAGACTCCTTCCCGGCGGAATTTCAGGGCGTTTCCAACGAGGTTCTGGAAAAGCTGGACCATTTGAGTTTCTTCGACCTCGGCGGAGGGGAGTTCCCCCGCGCGAATTTCGGCGCCGGTCTCCTCGATGAGAAGCTCGAGTGCCGCAAGCGCCTCCCCGAGAGCCGTGCCGAGAGGGAGGAGGCGGAAGCTTTGCTGTCGCATCCCCACTCTGGAGAACTCGAGCAGGTCGCGCACGAGGCGATGCATGTTGTCGCCGGCGCGGATCATCCTGTCGAGATAGTCGCGGCCTTGTTCGCCGAGTTCGGCCTCGCAGAGGCCGGCGAGGCGTTCCCCCATCATGCGGATTTTGCGCAGCGGCTCCTGCAGATCATGGGAGGCGATCGAGGCGAAGCTTTCGAGTTCGGCGTTGCTCTGCTCAAGACGCCGGGAATAGCGCAGGAGTTCCTCTTCGCCGCGTTTCCGGGAGGTGATGTCGACGATGGTGGCCAGCACCAGCAGCCCTTCCGACCGCGGCAGGGGTGTCAGCGCGATCTCGATGGGAAATTCGCTCCCGTTGCGGCGGCAGGCGAGGAGGTCGCGGCCCGCCCCCATGGGTCGATGGACTGGATCTTCGTGGAAGGTTTGGCGCAGTCTCGGATGGGCGGATCGGAAGCGGGGCGGCACGAGATCCTCGATCCTCGCGGCGAGGAGTTGCTCGGTGGTGTATCCGAACATCCGTTCGGCCTGCGGATTGCACAGCACGATGCTGCCCGACGCGTCGGCGACGACCATGCCGTAGGGGGCGGTCTCGACGACGAGGCGAAAGGTCTCTTCCGAGGCGCGGGACTCAAGGCGCTCCTCGAGCTCCCGCACCCGCGCCTGCAGGGCCTCGAATTCATCGTTGGCACCGTCCGTCATCTTCTGGAAAAGGTTGGAGAAACAGAGCGGCCAATCTCTCCTCCTTTGCCCTTTGTAGCAAGCTCCCGCCGAATTCAGAGCAAGCCGTGCCCAGTCGAGAGCAAGAGATGCTTGAGCAAATGCCCGGGAATGTGCAAATATGTGGGCGATGAAATCCACGATCCGCCGCATCCTCGTTCCTCTCGATCCCTCCGTCTTTGCCGAAGCCGCCCTCGAGAGTGCCTGCTTTCTCGCCAAAGCCCACAATTCCGCGGTCTCCTCGGTCGCCGTGCTCGATTCCGACGAGATCCGGGCGAGCCTGATTCCGGCGATCGGTCCCTACTACCCTCTGATGGTCGAGGAGATGCAAAAGAAGATCGCGCACGCCGACCACATCCTGCGCGACTGTCTGAAGCGGGCTTCGGAATTCTGCCAGGCGGCCGGCGTGGTCCATCGCGAGAGCGAGTATGAGGGCATCCCGGCGGAAAAGCTCATGGCTTCCTCGATCTTCCACGATCTCGTCGTGGCGGGGCTCGAAACGGCCTTCCACTTCGAGACCCGGGGCGACCGGGGCGATTCTCTCCACCGGCTGCTCGACTACACCTCGACTCCGGTGGTGGCGGTCCCGGCCACGGGCATGAAGCGGCTCGAGCGGGTGGTGGTCGCCTTCGACGGCAGCACGGGCTCGGCCCGGGCGCTGCACGACTTCCTCCGAGTGGCGTCTCCCTTCGATCCCGAGATCCTGCTCGTCGCGGCGGAGAAGACGAAGGAGCAGAGCGACTTCCTGCTCGGCAACGCCGAGCTGCTGCTGCGGGACCACGGTTATGAAAAGATCGTCCGCGAGGCGGCGCCCGAGTCGGTCGCCGAGGCCTTCGAGCGGGTTCTGTCGGAACGCGAGACGGACCTCTTCGTCCTCGGCATGCGTTCGCGCAACGTGCTGCGCGATTTCTTCATCGGCAACTTCACCCGCACGATGATCGAGAGGGGCGACGTTTCGCTGTTGCTCTCGCACTGATCAGTTGATCGACTCGGGCATGTTGTCGAGGATGCGGATGTCGCCCCACTGCACCAGCTTGTTGTCGCGGAAGTAGAGCAGGAGGTCGCCGTATTTCGGATCCTCGTATTTGATCACTTCGGCCTTGCGGGCGTCGGCGGTCTCCCTTGCTCCGACGAGCTTGTAGCCGCTGCCGAGCAGGGAGGTCGTCTGGTCCTTGCTCATGCCGAGGGCGAGCTTCTGGGTGCGTTTCTCCATGGAGGCGCATCCGCCCGAGACAAGGGCGGCCAGGAAAAGGGCGGCGAGGGCCGCAAGGGGGCTGGCAAATTTCATGCGGCGATTGTCGCTCCTTCCGCGCCGGTTTTCAAGCGCGGCGAGTGGGGGGCGACACGGTTTGGTCTCGGACCCAACAGGGTTCGGTCCGCGTGCCGATCTTTCGGACCCACGTTCGGAAGCCTCCCGCGAAGCAGTCCCGTCAGCCCTTGGCACCGCCTTTGGGGGCGCCCTTGGGCTTGGGCGCGGGCTTGGGATCGAGATTGGCGTCGAGATCGGCTTGGGT
>SLGN01000518.1 GCA_007123695.1 Verrucomicrobiales bacterium | reverse complement strand
GCGCTCGAGGAAATTGACCTTTTGGATGAAGGGGATCTTGAACTTGAGGCCGGGCGTGGTGACGGGCTTGCCCACCGGCTTCCCGAACTGGGTCACGATGGCCTGCTCGGTCTCCGACACCGTGTAGAAGGCGCCGGAGACGACGAGAAAGCCGAAGAGCAGAGTGATGGCGAGGATGATGCCGAAGGATTGCTTCATGGAAAGGGGCCGGGGTGTTGGGTGGGGCGAGGGCGCCGGTCACGGGGCCGGAGCGGGCGCGGCGGATGCGGCGGGAGAGGTGGTTCGGGGCGCCTGGTTCAGGGGTAGGAAGGGCAGAACTTGGCTGGCCTCCTCGTCGAGGACGACGAAGCCGCCCAGCCGCGGGATGACCTTTTCCATCGTTTCCAGATAGAGGCGACGTCTCGTGATCTCCGGGGCCTTCTGATATTCCGCGTAGAGGGCGGTGAAGCGTGCCACGTTTCCTTCCGCCTCGTTCACGCGCTGGGTCGCGTAGCCCTGCGCTTCGGCGATCATCCGCTCGGCCTCGCCGCCAGCCTTGGGCACGGCCCGGTTGTATTCGCCGTTGGCGACGTTGATCATCTTCTCGCGCTCCTGCTGGGCGCTGTTGACCTCGTTGAAGGAAGCCTGCACCGGCAGCGGGGGATCGACGTCCTTGAGCTGGACCTGGGTGATGCTCATCCCCAGGCCGTAGAGCTCCACGAGGGCGCGGAGCTTCTCCGCCGACTCGTTCTCGATCTCCTGGCGGCCGACGGTGATGACCTCGTCGACGGTGCGGTCGCCGACCACCTGCCGCATCACCGATTCGGCGGCGTTCCGCAGAGTCGCGTCGGCGTTGCGCACCTGGAAGAGATATTTTTCCGGCTCGTCGATGCGGTATTGCACGACCCATTCCACGAGGACCGAGTTCAGGTCGCCGGTGACCATGTTCCGCTCCAGGCTCCGGTCCTCGGCACGGGTTCGTTGGAAGGGATTGGTCGCGCCCTCGGTCCCGAAGCCGAACTCCTGCTTGAGCTGGCGCATCACCGGCACCGTGGTGACCCGGTCGATGCCGAAGGGAATCTTGAAGTGGAGACCCCGATCGACCGTCTTGATGTGCTTGCCGAAGCGCTGGACGACGCCCTTTTCCTCGACCTCGACGGTGTAGAAGGCTCCGCCGACTCCAATGAGGAACAGCAGCAGGACCACTAGGGCGAGGAGCCCCTTGCCCTTGAGGAAGCCGGGAACCTTGACTTCGACGATGTCCCTTCCGATTTGGATTCGCATGGGGGACTCTAGCCTAGCTTCGCGGGCCCGTCTCCGGAATTCGCCCGTTTTGCGCCCGATTCGCTCCGAATCTGGCGGGGGGCGTCTTGATGGCGGGGCGGGTCCGCTCCCGCGCAAGCTGTTTTCGCTTGGCTTGCGGAAGGGGCGTGGCACATACTGCCACCAACCGATGCCCAAAGCCCCCACAACCCGAAAACCCTCCTCCATCCGTGTCGGCGACTTCTACCGGCGGCACGGCGACGCTCTCTCGATGGAACTCGTCGGCACCGAAGACGGCTTCGGTCGCGAGGTCCTCGAGCCAACCATCAACCGACCCGGTCTCGCCCTGAGCGGCTTCTACAAATATTTCGCCCTCCACCGCATCCAGGTCATCGGCCAAGCCGAGCGCTCCTACCTGCGCCATCTCAGCGGAGGCGAGGCGGAAAGGCGCTTCGCCGAGCTTTGCCGCCAGCGCATCCCCTGCATCGTCGTGAGCCGCGGCCAGCACCTTTCCAAGAGCCTTCTAGCCATCGCCAGCGATGCTGGGATTTCCGTATTCCAGACCTCCATGGTCACGATGAACTACATCAACGCCGCGACGATGCGCCTCGACTGGGAGTTCGCCCCGGTCGCCTCGCTCCACGGCTGCATGATCGACGTGATGGGTGTTGGGATCCTCCTCCGCGGCGATAGCGGCACGGGCAAAAGCGAAACGGTCCTGGCACTGCTGCGCCGCGGCGGCAGCCTCGTCGCCGACGACCTCGTGCGCAACCGCAATCTGGAGGACCGCGAACTCATCGCCGCCGCTCCCGAACTCGGACGCAGCTACATGGAAGTCAGGGGGCTTGGAATCATCAACGTCGCCGCGCTCTACGGTGTCGGGACGGTGCGCACCGAAAAACGTCTCGACCTCGTCGTGACCCTGAAGAACGATGCCGACATGAACGATGCCGAGCGCGTTGGAGTCGAACCCAGGCGTATCGACATCCTCGGCTTGGAGGTGCCTCATATCGAACTCCCGGTGGCGCCCGGCCGGGACATGGCGCAACTCATCGAAGTCGCCGCTCTCGACCAGAAGCTGCGCGCCCTGGGGCACGATTCTGCCGTTGAATTCAACAAGAAACTCTTGAAAAGGATGCACGACGAACGTAGATCAATGGTTTGAAAGCCCGTGACTCCCATCCTGAACCGCTCCCACGAGATGCCAGCCTGCGAACTCACCATCCCGAACGAGGACGGTCTGCACGCCCGTCCTGCGGCCAAGTTCGTCAAGCTCGCGAGCCGCTTCAAAAGCGAAGTCTGGGTCGAGAAAGACGACGAGGAAATCAATGGAAAAAGCATCATGGGCCTGATGATGCTCGCCGCTGCCCAAGGTTCCGTCATCCGGATCTCGGCCGAGGGAGACGATGCGGACATCGCCCTCCAGTCGCTCAGCAAGCTCGTCGAGAGCGGCTTCGAAGCCGATTGCTGATTTCCCGCCTCACCGGGTGGTTGGCTCGCCGCGTGCGGGAATTTCCCCCGCCACCCAAATTTTTCCCGTCACCGAGACGTTTCCGGGTCGCCGCATGATCCCCGTCCCCCAAACCGCCGAAGTCCGCCTAGAAGGCATCGGAGTCTCTCCCGGCATCGCCTTCGGCGTGGCCGAAAGGGTCGGACGATCGCTGGAGGAACCCGAACACCTGCTCGTCGAAAAACGCGAAGTCGAGGGCGAGCGCGATCGCCTCACCGACGCGGTGCTGCGGACCCGCGAACAGATTCTCGCCCTGCAGCAGGCCATCTCGGAATCCGACGGCGAGTCCCACGCCGGTGTCTTCGACGCGCACCTGCTTATCCTCGAGGACACCAGCATCCTCAACGAAGTCACCCGCATCGTCGAGACCGAGCGGAAATCCGTCGATTGGGCCTTCTACTCCGTAGCGAAGCGCTACATCGACTCGCTGCGCAAGATTTCCGATCCCTACCTGCGGGAGCGGGCCGTCGATATCGAGGACGTGGCCAAGCGCCTCCTCCGCAACCTCCGCGGCGACGGCGACGACGACGGAATGCGCCCGCTCCATCACGGCACCAAGATCCTCCTTGCCCGCGACCTCACGCCTTCCGACACTGTGGGCCTCGACCGCACCCGGATCCGGGGTTTTGCCACCGAACTGGGCAGTCCCACCTCGCACACCGCGATCATGGCGCGGTCCCTCAACATCCCCGCGGTAGTCGCCCTGCACAGCCTGCCGGAAGACTTCTCCGCCGGGGGCATCGCCCTCATCGACGGCTACCACGGCCTCGTCATCCTCCATCCCAGTTCCGAAACGCTCGCCGAATACGAAACCCTCCTCGAGCGCGAGCACACCGTCCTGACCGATCTCGAACCCCTCCGCGACGCCGAGACGAAGACCGCCGATGGTCGCCGCATCGTCCTCTCGGCCAACATCGAGTTCATGGAGGAACTCGAGGGCATCCTCGAAAGCGGCGCCGAAGGCGTAGGTCTCTACCGCACCGAATACTTCTACCTCAGCCGCCGGGAACTCCGTGACGAAGACCACCAGTACGAGACCTACCGCGCCGTGGTCGAGGCCACCCAGCCCCATGGCGTCATCGTCCGCACCCTCGACATCGGTGGAGACAAGCTCTGCCCCGAGCTCGTCGATGCTCCCGAGCCGAACCCCTTTCTCGGCTGGCGCGGCATCCGTCTCAGCCTCGACCGGCCCGAAGAGTTCCGGGTGCAGCTTCGGGCCGCGCTGAGGGCCAGCGCCCACGGCAAGACCCGCATCATGTTCCCCTTCCTGTCGGCTCTCGAAGAATTGCGCGAGGCCCGCCGCCAGCTCGAAATCGCCAAGGACGAGCTTCGCTCCCGCGGCGTGGCCTTCGACGAATCCATCGAAGTGGGCGCCATGATCGAGATTCCGAGCGCCGTCTGCATTGCCGACCACCTCGCCAAGGAAGTGGATTTCTTCAGCATCGGGTCGAACGACCTCATCCAATACACCACCGCCGTCGATCGGGTCAACGACCGGGTGGCGCATCTCTACCAGCCGGCCCATCCCGCCGTTCTCCGGCTCATCCGCGCCACCATCGAGGCGGCGCACCGCAATGGGATCTGGTGCGGTATCTGCGGCGAGGTCGCCAGCGATCTCGTTCTCGCCCCGGCGTGGATCGGTCTCGGCATCGACGAGCTTTCCGTCGGTGCCGCCCAGATCCTGCGCATGCGCCATGCCATTTCCAAGCTCGACTCCGCCGCCTGCGCGGACCTGGTCGAACGTCTTTCGACCTGTCCCACCTCCGCCGACCTCCACGCCGAGTGTCTCGCGATGGCCGAGGCCGCCTATCCGGAACTCATTCTCTGACCCGTCCCCCAGAATTCGAGAACTACCAGACAAAGCAATCATATTAAAAATCAGTTGTTCAATTTCTAGCTATTCTGATCCATCATCCGTTTCCCGCCAGCCTCCGAAAGCCCGAAGGTGGTCGAATTCAATCATGCCGGCGCCATAGCACCACGCACGCGATGCTCCAAACCCACTGTCGCCATCCCGTCAAGCCGCCTCCAAGCAAGCCCAATTCAAAAATCCGAAATCAACACTCATCAATCGTCAATCCCGCTCCTTCGCGAACCGATCTCCTCCACCACACCACCAACCAAGCAAACATTTCATTCAACACTTGACGGAAAGCCAGCAAACCAGCAAGCTTCCCCCATGAAAACCACGTTCGATCTCCCTCCTGATCTCGTGCGCGAGCTGAAACTCCGTGCCGTGCATGAGGGCCGGAAACTCAAGGATTTGACGGCGGATCTGCTGAGGCGCGGCCTCGCAGGATCGGAACCGGCTGCAAGGTCCCAGCCCCCCAAGCCGAAGATCGAGATCCAGGCCAACGGGCTGCCGGTGGTTCGTTGCGCGGTGAATGCTCCGGCCAAGCGGATGACTGCCGACCAACTGCTCGCGCTTGAACGGCAAAGCCTCGACCAGGAAGACCTCCGGCGCACCGGCCATGCTCTTTGACTCCAACGTCTGGCTGGCGCTCACCTTCTCCGCCCACCCTCATCATGCTTTGGCGGAGGGAACCTTCGCCGAGGCAAGCGCCGAAAACCCCGCCTGCTTCTGCCGGGCCACCCAGCAGAGCTTTCTGCGCCTCGCGACGACAGCGGCGATCCTCCATGCCTACGGCGCCGAGGGATTCACCAATCAAGACGCCGCCGAACTGTTCGACACCCTCTCGGGCCTGTCTGCCGTCAGCGCCCTCGAGGAGCCTTCCGGTCTCGAATCCCGCTGGATCGAGTTGGCCCGGCTTCCCTCCGCATCACCCAAGGTCTGGATGGACGCCTATCTCGCCGCGTTCGCGATCCTGCACGAGGCGGAGTTCGTGACGCTTGACCGCGATTTCCGCAAGTTCGAGAAAGACGGTCTCAAACTGAGGCTTCTGGCCGGGTGAGCGCTCAGCGAGCCTTCCACCCAAGCCCGCAGAGGTCAGAGGCCAGAGGTCAGAGGCCAGGAATCTTCAATCGGGCGCTGCCTCAACCACGAGCCGTCCCCCG
>SLGN01000142.1 GCA_007123695.1 Verrucomicrobiales bacterium | reverse complement strand
CGGAGGAGGGGCTTGTAGACGCCACCGGGCTTCGGGGCGGGGGGGAGTTCAATTCCGAGTTCGGAGAGGCGGGCTTCGGGGGACATGGCAGGTCGTGTCGGGTTTGGATGGGTGGAGAAACTGCGGGATTCATTAGACCGTCGTGCCCGTCCGGGTCAAGGGCCGCTTGCGGCAAATGTGCGCCAGGCTTCAAACGAGGACGAGACCTCCGGTTGGGATCGGCCTGTGGGCGAGGCGCTCCCACGCGGTGATGAAGCGTTCCTCGGTGTCGGCGAACAAGGGTGACACTTCGAAGGCGAAGGGCGGCAGCCCGGTTTCGTCGGTGTCGAGGGGGACTCCGGCAGCTTGAGTCCAGCGGGCGAACTGGCGGAGCTGGTCGTCCCGGCAGGTGCGCGGGGAATCGAGGCCCTCGGCGTTCTTGACGGGCGAGAAGTCGTCGCGGCGCTCGGTTTCGACGATGACGGGGTTCTTGGCGAAAGGCAGGGCGTCGAAGACGAACATCTCGAACTTGTAGCCGTTGGGCGAGTCGGGATTCCGGAGGACTCCGGCCTCGTCGAGGAAGGGAACCTTCTTGTGGGCGAGGTGGAAGGGGAGGCGGGCCGCTGCGTCGCCGCCGCCGCCGAGACGGTCGACGAAGCCGCGGGCGAAGACATGGATGGCGATGCTGCCGGCGCGGAAGCGCAACTGCCCCTGAGCATCGGTTTCGCGCATCAGGGCATCGGGCAGGTCGCTGTATTCGACCACGAGAGGCTTGCCGTCCCTCTGGCAGAAGACGCCGACTTTTTCCTCGGGGTAGGCCTTGGGGACCATCTTCGAGGAGAGTTCGGAGTCGTTCATGAGATGGAATCCGATGAAGGCGGGGTCGAGGCAGCGCACGAGCGGGTTGTCGACTTGGAAGTAGCTGATGGTGTCGATCCCTTCGGCCTCCATGCGCCGGACCGAGCCCGACCGGACGAGGGCCCGCAGGGAGCCGCCGTGGCCGTCGGGACTGAGGGCGATCTTGCCGATGTCGGACATGAGAATGCGGCCCTCGGCATCGACGGCAGGCATGAAGCCCTGGTTGAAGAAATGCACCCGCTCCGGATCGAGTCCGAAGTAGCCGTGGCGCTCGAAGAAGGCCACGGTTTCGTCGTGGTTGAGCACCGAGGTCAGGAGGTACCAAGAAATGGGCCGTCCGTAGAGGCGGCTCGCGGCGAGGATTTTCTCGGCGAAGACCTGGAAAAGGGATTTCCCCAAAACCGGGGTCACGCCGTAGCTGCCCTTGGGCCCGTCGAAGCCGAGGCGGGTGCCTTGGCCTCCGGCGACAGTGAAGGCGGCGACCCGGCCCGCACGCAGGGCTTCTTCGCCGCAGCGTGTCGCCTCTTGCCAGAGTCCGGGGTAGCCCGTTCCTCCACTGCGGGGCAGCGGGATGAAGTCGGCGGGTTCGAGTCCGGCGGCGGTGGCGTCTGCTCGGGCGCCGTCTCCGACGACGAGTTCGCGGTGCAGCGCAGCGATCTCGGCGAGATCGATCGCTGCGGCGTGTTCGAGAAGGGTTCGCTGCGCTGCTTCGGGCAGGGTCTCGAAGTCGGCGAAGACGTGGCCTTGTCCATTGGCTTCGTAGTGGGCGCGAAGTTCGTTCATGGTGCGGGGGTGGTCCGTTGAATCGAAGGGAATCAAAAACAGAAAGGGGGGGGATGCCGCGATCCTAGCCGCGTCCGAGTTCCCGCGAACGCTCCGCCGCCGCAGCGAGGGCGCCGCGCACGATGCCGGTGAAGTCCCGGGCCCGGAGATGCTCCAGAGCGGCGAAAGTGGTGCCGTTCGGGCTGGTGACGTTTTCGCGGAGCCGCGCGGGAGTCTCCCCGGTGGCGAGGACAAGCTCGGCGGCGCCTGCGGCGGTGTGGACGGCGAGATCGCGGGCGATTTCGGGCGCGAGGCCTTGGGCGATCCCTTCCTCGATCATGGCTTCGAGCATCAGGAAGAAATAGGCGGGGCCGCTGCCGCTGACGGCGGTGACGGCGTCGATTTCGTCCTCGGCGACCCGGCAGACGTAGCCGACCGACCCGAGGATGCGCTCGACGAGGCTGGCGTCGGCTTCGGTGGCCGAGGTGCCGAGAGCGTAGGCCGAGGCGCCCCGGGCGGCGAGGGCGGGCGTGTTCGGCATCACGCGAACGACGCGGTGGCGGTGTCCGGTCGCTTCCTCGATGGCGGCGAGGCGGATCCCGGCGGCGATCGAGACGAGCAGACGGCCGGGCTCTTCGCCGAGCTCTCCGAGCATCGTGGCGAAGCCCTGGGGTTTGGTGCAGAGCAGCACGGTGTCCGATCCCGCGACGACGGAGGCATTGCTCTCGGCGACCCGCACGCCCATCTCTTCCGCCATGGACTTCGCCGCGGCTGCGGCAGCGTCGTGGACGAGGACTTCGTCGGGCCGACAAAGCCCCGCCCCGAGGATGCCGCCCACGAGGGCGCGGCCCATCTTTCCACAACCGATCACGCCTAGATTCATGTGGCAGTTGTAGCCCCGTTTGGGCCTGCGGTCAGGGAAAAAATCCGTTGCGGTCGGTGCGGTGCGGTGGCTAGGGTGGTCCGTTCCTTCACCATGTCCGCCCGAATGTTCCAGAGCGCCGCCGACACCGTCCGCGTCACCGCGAGCGAGTTTGTCTCCGCCTATCGCGGCATGCTCGTGGCCCGCCTCTTCGAGGAAAAGGTGTCCTCGCTCTACCGCGCCGGGAAGATCGTGGGCGGCGTCTATCTGGGCCGCGGTCAGGAGGCCTTTTCCTACGCCCTCGGCGGCCAGTTGGAGAGGGCGCTGGGCGATGTCTTTGCCCCTCTGATCCGCGACCAGGCGGGCAGGACCGCCTTTGGCGAACCTCTCGTCGAGGCGGTGCGGACCTACTTGGGTAAAGTGACCGGACCGATGCGCGGCCGCGACGGGAACATCCACCGCGGCGTTCCGGGCCGGGGGATGCCGGCGATGATCAGCCACCTCGGCAGCTCCGTCTCGATGGTCAACGGCATGCTCATGGCGAAGCGCTTCCGCAGAGAAAGCGGTTACGTGGGCGCGGCTTCGGCGGGCGACGGGGCGACATCGACCGGCGCGTTCCACGAAGGTCTCAACCAAGCGGCGGTGGAGCGGCTGCCGCTCGTGGTCGCCGTGGCCGACAACCAGTTCGCCTACTCCACCCCGACGAGCCGCCAGTATGCCTGCGAGGACCTCGTCGATCGCGCCGTCGGCTACGGAGTGGCCGGACATTCGGTCGACGGCACCGATCTGATGGCCTGTCTCGAGACCTTCCGCACCGCCATCGCGCGGGCGCGGGCGGGCGGAGGTCCGCAGTTGGTGGTGGGCCGGCTGCTGCGCCTCGCCGGTCACGGGGAACACGACGACGCCGGCTACGTGCCGGACGAGGCGCGGGCGGGTCGCTACGGGCGGGATTGCCTCGCGCTCGCGCGCGAACGCATTCTCGCGGACTGCTTCGAGAGCCCGGAGATTCTCGAATCGCTGGAGGAAGAGGCGCAGAGTTTCGTGGAACGGACCTTCGCCGAGGTCCAGGCCGAGGATGCGCCCGACCCGGCCCGCGACGACTGGCGTTCCCTGGCGACGCAGCGACTTTGCGAGGGCGAGTTCTGACGCGGGGGCTTGGCGTGCCGCCCCGGCGGGCACACCGGAAAGTGAGAGAGAACCGACGAAATGCACCGCGGACCGAGCCGACGCGTTTGCCGACACTTCGAAACATGGAGCCCGAGCCGAAAGAAACCGCAATGCGCCGCCACGATCCCGTCGTCGCGAGGCTCTACGGCGAACTCGAGCGGGCGCCGGAGGATTGGTCGGTGCGGCTGCGTCTCATCGAGACGGCGGTGGCGCAGGGAAATCTCGACGAGGCCAAGCGGCTCGTGCGGACCTCGCCGGGCGACGACGAATACCTGCCGGCGGAGCTGCAAGACCGGATCCGCTGGCTGCTGACGGAAGGCATCCGTCGGAGCCGGGAAGGGGGAGCATGAGGGGCGTGCCGCTGCCGGTCCTCTGCGGAATCCTCGTGCTGGTCACGGGCTGCGCCGCGCGGCAGGGCGTGCCGCCCTACGCCGGGGCCGAGCCGGACAGCGAACTGCTGCGCGAAGTGCGGGAGCTGACCCGCGAGGAGGGCCTCGTCGCGGCGCGGGAGCGGCTTGTCGCGGGCCTCGAGGAGCGCGACGGTTCGGGCGGCGAGCTCGGGCGGCGCGTTGCGGCGACGACGCGCGACCCCGGTCTGGTGCTGCCGGATTCCATCGCCGCGTTGCCACCCTCGCATCGCGGGCGCATCGGCATCGCCATGGTGCCGGGCACGCGGGCCGGGAACACGAACAAGGGGGACCGCACGCGCGAATGCCTGCGCGGCGCCGCCGAGGCCGCCCGCGGGATGGGCTTCCCGACCTGGTTCGTCGAGACCCAGTCGCGCGGTTCGGGAGAGGAGAACGCGGAATGCATCGCCCGGAGCATGGCGGAGGTGTTCGAGTCTTCCGACACCGTCGTGATCGTGATGCTGTCGAAAGGCGCCCACGACGTGGTGCGCTACCTACGCGAGGAAGGGGTGCGTCTGCCTCCGGAGCAGCGGAACAAGCTCGGGCTCGTTTTTTCCCTGGCGGGCACGGTGCAGGGCTCGGTGGTGGCGGACTGGATGGCCCATTCCCCGCGTCCGCTTCCGAGGGCGACGCGAAAGTGGCTGCGGCTCTCGGGCCAGGAAGGGGCTGTGGGAATGGTCGAGGAGGTGGCCCGCTCGCCGTGGCAGGACGGCGACGCCGGGCGGGTCGCCGCCGCCTTTCCCCGGTTGAATTGGGTCTCCATCGCGATGGTTCCCGACGGCGAGGACGCCCGCATCACCGAGCGGCTCTGGTCGCCCTGGGTGCGTGCCCGGGTCGAGAGGACGATGCCCTACTACAGCCCCAGCGACGGGCTGCTGGAGACGGCGGCGTCCATCCTGCCCGACGGCATGGACGTGCCGCAATGGATCGTCTACGGCTACGGCTCCCACGCGCTGCCGAACGGGCGCTACGCCGACGGAGGCGGAATCGCCCCGACGACGACGAAGCCCGGCCGCGAGAAGCTGCGCAAGGAGAGCGGCGGGGAGATCATGAGCGCCTACCTGCGCGCCCTGCCCCGGTCCCTGCTGCGATGAGCCGCTTGGACTAGTATTCCCGGTCCTTCTTGATGCCGGGCTCGGGAATGGGGTAGCGGCCGTCGGCGTCGGGCATCAGGGGCGAGTCCGAGGCGAGGGTGAGCTCGGCCACGTTCGGGGCCATGACGAAGTCGTTGTTGAGCATCTCGTCGTAGGTCACCACCTGTCCGGTGTGGGCGGCCATGCGGCCCATCGAGGTCACGTTGCTGGCGGCGACGCCGCGCTCGACCTCGTTGTGCGGCTTGTCCTCGCGGATGGCCTCGATGAGGACCTCCCATTCGATCTCGTAGGGGCTGCCCTCGAGGCTGGCGCCGCGGTCGCCGGTGGGAAAGGACCAGAGCAGGTTGGCGGGAGAGCTGCGCCAGTTCATGTCGATGTTCTGGTCCTTGTAGAGCCGCGAGCGGGCGGGGACGTGGCCGGCGGTGGAGATCACCGCCGAGCCCTTGGTGCCGTGCGCGTATGCGGCGAACTCCTGATGGCAGCCGACCATGTTGCGACCGTGGAAGAAAGCCTTGGCCCCGTCCTTGAAGGTGTATTCCACGCTGTAGCTGTCGAAGTTCTGATCGACGGCCTCGAGAGTCTCGCCGCCGCGTTCGATGGTCTTGTAGTGCCGTCCGCCGTAGGCCTTCGCCTCGATG
>SLGN01000056.1 GCA_007123695.1 Verrucomicrobiales bacterium | reverse complement strand
GGGCCGAGGAACGCGGCCGCGGAGGCGAGAACCAGCTCGTCGTGCGCGAGGGCTAGAGGCGCAAGGCGGATTTTTCCCCGCTCCCCCTCCGAATCTGCAACGCAAAGGCACCGCAATAGCGCCGGAAAAAAGATGACGCCCGCGTAAGCGGCCGCCCCGCGCGTCGTCCCAAGACGAGAGACCCGCGTTGTGGCCTTTCTGTTCCGCACCTCGAACCTCTCGCCTCCGACTCCATGGACTCCCTCCTGCCCAGACTCCGGCATGCCTCTGCCGCCGCCGCGCTCCTCGCCCTCGCCGCCTGCGGCGGCGGCGGCCCCCACGCATCGTTCGCGCCCGAAGACGCCGAGCCCGTCGCCGTCGCGACCGCCGTCGTCGAGGCCCTCGCCGTCCCCGTCTACGAAGAAGTCGTCGGCACGGTGCGCCCGCGCAAGGAGGCCCAGGTGTCCGCCAAGGTCACCGGTCGCCTCCTCGAGATGCATGCGGTGCCCGGCATGAGGGTAAAGGCGGGGGATGTCCTCGCCAAGCTCGAGGTCGGCGAACTCGATGCCGCTCTCGCCCGCGCCGAGGCGGCGCTCGTCCAGGCCGACCGCGATCTCGCCCGGCTCCGCAACCTGCGCGACACCGGCGCCATCGCCGTGGCCGACTACGAGCAGGCCGAGTCCCGCCAGGGCATGGCCGCCGCCACCGTCGCCGAGACGCGGACCATGGTCGAAAACGCCACCGTCACCGCGCCCTTCGACGGCACCGTCACCCGGAAGTTCCTCGAGCCCGGCGATCTCGGCACCCCCGGCCGCGCCATCTTCTCGATGGAGGACCCCTCGCTGCTGCGGCTCGAAATCCACGTGGGCGAATCGCTCGCCGGCACCCTGGCGCTCGGAGCGACGTTCCGCGTCGAAGTCTCCGGCGCCGGCGCCGAGCTCGATGGCGTCGTCGGCGAGCTCTCCCCCTCGGCCGACGTCGGCAGCCGCACCTTCCTCGCCAAGCTCGACCTGCCGCCGCACCAGGATCTGCGCGCGGGCCAGTTCGGACGCGCCTTCCTGCCCCGCGGCGACCGCGACGGACTGCTCGTGCCCGCCGCTGCGGTGATCTCCCGAGGGCAGATGGACTACGTCTTCGTCGCCGAGGAAGGCGTCGCGCGCCTGCGCATCGTCAGCGTCGGCGCGACCCGCGAGGGACGCACCGAAATCCTCGCAGGCCTCGACGGAGGCGAAAGCGTGGTCGTCTCGCCGCCGCCGTCCCTGCGCGACGGACAGCCTCTCGCCGGCGGCTGAAACGCCCGATCCAACAGGGTAAAGCCCCGCACCCAACCCTGTTCGGTCCGCCGCCCAACCCTCTTTCCTCCGACACCGCATCCGCATGAGCCCCCACCCAGACGGCCCCGCCCCCGAAGCCCACGGCCTCGCCGGACGGCTCGCCGCCGCCTTCATCGACTCCAAGCTCACGCCGCTGCTCGTCGTCGCCTCGGTCCTGCTCGGGCTCTTCGCCCTCGTCCTCCTGCCCCGCGAGGAAGAGCCGCAGATCCAGGTCCCCATGGTCGATGTCATGGTCTCCATGCCCGGCGCCTCGGCCAAGGAAGTCGAGGAGCGCGTCACCGTCCCCATGGAGAAGCTGCTCTGGGAGATTGCGGGGGTCGAATACGTCTACTCCATCTCCCGGCCGGGAGAGAGCCTCGTCATCGTCCGCTTCGAGGTCGGATCCGACGTCGAGACCTCGCTGGTGCGGCTCAACCAGAAGCTGCAGTCCAACTTCGACCGCATCCCGCCCGGCGTCTCCGCTCCGCTCATCAAGGCGAAGTCCATCGACGACGTGCCCATCCTCGCCCTCACGCTCCACAGCGCCGACCACGACCCCCTCACCCTGCGCCGCCTCGCCGCCGAAGTCGAGGACGCCGTCAAGCAAGTGCCCGACGTCGCCGAGACCACCCTCATCGGCGGAGAAAGACGCGTCATCCTCGCCGAGATCGACCCGGCCAAGCTCGCCGCCCGCAACCTCAGCCTCGGCGGCATCGTGCCCGTATTGCAGCAGGCCAACCGCCAGCACCGCGCCGGCGAAGCCAGCGCCGCCAATGCCCGCGTCCTCATCGAAAGCGGCGCCTTCCTCCACTCCGCCGAGGACGCCGGGAACGTCGTGCTCGGCGCCTACGGCGGACGCCCCGTCTACCTCCGCGACGTAGCCGAGGTCCGCGACGGGACCGACGACCCCGCCAGCTACGTCCTCCACGGACACGGCATCGCATCGGGCCGGGCCGGGCACGAGGAAAACGCCGTCACCCTCAGCATCGCCAAGCGGCCCGGAACCAACGCCGTCGCCCTCGCCGAACAAGTCCTCGCCAAAGTCGCGGCGCTCGAGGGCCGCGTCATCCCCGGCGACGTCACCGTCTCGGTGACCCGCCACTACGGCGAGACCGCCGCCGAGAAATCCAACGAGCTGCTCTACCACATGGGCATCGCCGTGGTCAGCGTCTCCCTCCTCATTCTGTTCATGCTAGGGTGGCGCGAGTCCCTCGTCGTGGCCATCGCCATCCCCGCGACCCTCGCCCTGACCCTGCTCGTCTTCTACCTCTACGGATTCACCCTCAACCGCATCACCCTCTTCGCCCTGATCTTCTCCATCGGCATCCTCGTCGACGACGCCATCGTCGTGGTCGAGAACATCGTGCGCCACTACCGCCTGCCCGAGAACCGGGGCAAGCCAGCCCACGCCGTCGCCATCGGGGCCGTCGGCGAAGTCGGCAATCCCACCGTCCTCGCGACCTGGGCCGTCATCGCCGCGATCCTGCCGCTCGCCTTCGTCGGCGGCCTCATGGGCCCCTACATGCGGCCCATCCCCATCGGCGCCGGCGCCGCCATGATCTTTTCCCTGCTCATCGCCTTCATCGTCACCCCGTGGGCGGCGGTCCGCATCCTCAAGCGGGAACCGGCCCGCCCCCCGTCCGAAGCCGCCGAAGCCGACGACAAAGACGGCCATGGCCACGGCAGAGAGGGCTGGATGACCCGGGCCTACCGCCGCTACATGGCCTACCTCCTACGCGACCGGTTCCATCGCTGGGGCTTCCTCGCCGTGATCGCCCTCCTCCTGCTCGGCAGCATGGCCCTCGTCGGCGTCGGCTTCGTAAAGGTCAAGATGCTGCCTTTCGACAACAAGAGCGAATTCCAGGTCATCGTCGACCTGCCCGAAGGCTCCACCCTCGAGCAGACCCTGCGCGCCGCCCGCGAGATGGCCTCCGCCATCGCCCTCGAACCCGAGGTCACCGACTACCAGATCTACGCCGGCACCGCTTCGCCCTTCAACTTCAACGGGCTCGTGCGCCACTACTTCCTCCGCAGCGGCGCCAACGTCGCCGACATCCAGGTCAACCTGCTGCCCAAGCACCACCGCAAGGCCGACAGCCACGCCATCGCCAAGCGCGTCCGCGCAGCCATCCTGCCCGTCGCCGCCCGCTACGGGGCGACCCTCGCCGTGGCCGAAGTGCCCCCGGGCCCGCCCGTCCTCCAGACCCTCGTCGCCGAAGTCTACGGCCAGGACCGCGCCAGCCGCGAGGCCCTCGCCCTCGAGGTGAAGCGCATCTTTCTCGAAACTCCCGGCGTCGTCGACGTCGATTGGTACGGCGAGGACGACCAGCCCCGTTTCCTCTTCCACATCGACAAGGAAAAGGCCGCCCTCAACGGCATCACCGCCGAGACCGTCTCCCAGACCCTGAAGATGGCCGTCGAAGGCGCCGACGTCGATCTCGCCCACTTTCCCCGCGAGCGCGAGCCCGTCGTCGTGCGCGCCCGCCTCCCCCGCAGCCTGCGGGCCGATCCGCGCCAACTGCTCGCCCTGCGGGTGCGGTCCGGAGACGCCAACGCCCTGCCCGAACCCGGCGTCGCCGGCGATCCCCCCGGCCTCGTCCCGCTCGGCGAGCTCGTCACCATCGAAGAGGACGTCATCGACAAAAGCCTCTACCGCAAAAACCTCCAACCCGTCACCTACGTCACCGGCGACGTCGCCGGGGTGAAGGAAAGCCCCGTCTACGCCATCCTCGAAATGAACCGCAAGCTCGCCGAGCTCGACGCGACCCGCTTCGGCGCGAGCGAGCCGGGCCTGCGGATCCTCAACGCCAGCCAGCCCTTCCTCGACGCCGAACCCTCGATGAAGTGGGACGGCGAATGGCACATCACCATCGAGGTCTTCCGCGACCTCGGCATCGCCTTCGGCGTCGTCCTCGTCCTCATCTACATCCTCATGGTGGGCTGGTTCAAATCCTTCGTCACGCCGCTCATCGTCATGGCGGCGATCCCCTTCTCCCTGATCGGCGTGCTGCCCGCGCACGGGCTCATGGGCGCCTTCTTCTCAGCCACCTCGATGATCGGCTTCATGGCCGGAGGCGGCATCGTCGTGCGCAACTCCATCATCCTCGTCGACTTCATCCAACTGCGTCTGCGCCAGGGCATGCCCCTGCGCGAGGCCGTCATCGACGCCGGCGCGGTCCGCTTCCGCCCCATGCTCCTGACCGCCCTCGCCGTCGTCGTCGGCGCCGGCGTCATCCTCATGGACCCCATCTTCCAGGGCCTCGCCATCGCCCTCATGGCCGGCGAGATCGCCTCGCTGCTCGTCAGCCGCATCGCCGTGCCGGTGATCTACTTCATGGCCAACGAAGAATCGGCGACCACGGACGCCGTGCCGTCAGCAGCTTGACCCGAGCGCCTCCCGGACTCCCCAACCGTAACCAACAACATATGAAAGCACCCATCGACATCGGAATCGAACAAGCGGACCGCGAAGCCATCGCCGAAGGACTCTCGCGGGTCCTCGCCGACACCTACACGCTCTACCTGCAGACCCACAACTTCCACTGGAACGTCACCGGACCCATGTTCCAGACCCTGCACACCATGTTCGAAACCCACTACACCGAAATGGCAACCGCAGTGGACGAACTCGCCGAGCGCATCCGCTCGCTCGGCGTCGCGGCGCCTGGCACCTACGGCGACTTCCAACGCCTCACGAGCATCGAAGAAGTCGCCGGCGTCCCCAAGGCGACCGAAATGGTCCGCCTCCTCGTCGTCGGGCACGAGACCGTCGTGCGCACCGCGCGCTCCGTCTTTCCCGCCGCCGAGAAGGGCGGCGACGAAGCCACCGCCGACCTCCTCACCCAGCGCATCCAGCTTCACGAAAAGACCGCCTGGATGCTCCGCAGCCTCCTTGAGGAGTGATGCGGAACTCCCCTCCCGGACACCCCCGCCATGGTTTGGAAACTCCTCGCCTCTCTTGTCCTCGTCGCCCTCGTCGTCGCGGGCTGGTATCTTTTTGAAGGCCGATGGGACCGCAGGCTCTTTTCCTCGGAATCCGGCGGGGTCTGCGCCAACCTCGGAGCCCGCGAAGCCGCCGCGTGGCTTCGCGAACATCCCGAGACCTTCGTTCTCGACGTCCGCTCGGAGCGCGAGTTCGCCTCCGGCGCCCTGCCCCGCGCCACGAACTTTCCCATCGGTGCGGACGATTTCGAAGAGCGCATCGCCGCCCTCGACCGGTCGCGGCCCGTGCTCGTCTACTGCGCGGGCGGCTACCGCAGCCGCAAGGCGGTCGAGCGGCTCAAGGCACTCGGCTTCGAAAACATCCAGCACCTCCACCGCGGCCACCTCTCCTGGCGGGCAAAGGTCGGATCCTGAAGCAATTTCCAATTTCTCCGCAAGAACCCCGTCCGAATCTCCCCTCGACATCCATGAAACACCTCCTCCTTCCCCTCCTCCTTCTCGCATCCCTGCTTCCGGTTTCCTTGCGATCCGACGAGCACGACG
>SLGN01000456.1 GCA_007123695.1 Verrucomicrobiales bacterium | reverse complement strand
TTGCGAAATCGACGACCACACGCCGCTGACGATCACTGGCTGGTAGGTTGCGGGGTCGCCTTGGCGCGGCGTGCGCGCTTCGGCTTGCCTGCGCCACCCCGGGCCGAGGGCAGGGCTTCCGGGTAGGTGGCGAGGATGGCGCGGAGTTCAGCGACGCGACCGGGGAAGTCTTCGGCGAGGTTTCTCGATTCGAAAGGGTCGCTCTCGTAGTCGTAGAGTTCGATCTCGGCAGTGGCGGGGGCTGCGCCGGGCTCTTTCCACTCGACGAGGCGATGGCTCTCGGTGCGAATGGCGCGACCGACGATGCTGCCCCGCGGAAAGGCGTGGAAGGCGTGGCGGGGATGCTGCGCCATCTCGCGGTGGAGCTGCTCGTCGGGTAGACCCTTGAGCAGGGGCGCGACGCTGACACCGTCGATGGGCTGGGGGCCCTGTGGAGCGGGGAGGCCGGCCAGTTCGGCGAGGGTGGGAAAGAGATCTACGGTGGAGACGGGCCAGCGAGTGCCGGTCCCGGCCCGTGTGACCCCGGGGGCGACGAGGATCAGGGGGATGCGGGTGGCTTCCTCGTAGTTGGTGTGCTTCGTCCAATAGCCGTGGTCGCCGAGATGGAAGCCGTGGTCGCCCCAGAGCGCGACGATAGTGCTCTCGTCGAGGCCGAGTTCGTCGAGGGCGGCGATGACGCGGCCGATCTGGGCATCGACGTAGCTGGAGCTGGCGTAGTAGCCGTGGACGAGCCGGCGCCGGAGGTCTTCGGGGAAGGCGCCGCCAGGGGTGTCCTCGGGCACGGGCTCGTAGGCGGCGATTTCTCCTCCCTTCTTGTCTGCGACGACGGGGGCGCCGGCGGGGGGGCTGTCGGTGCGGGCCTGCGGCAGGGTCGCAGGATCGTGGAGATCCCAGTATTTCTTCGGCGCGGAAAAGGGCAGGTGAGGTCGCACGAAACCGACTGCGAGGAAGAAGGGCGTTCCATCCGCCTCGAGCCGCTGCTTCGCCCCCCGCAGCCGGACCACGGCCTCGGTTGCGACGCGGCCGTCGGCGTAGGCTTCGTCGTCGACGTCGGGCGATTCCCAGGCCATGCCGCGCGGGAGGGAGCGGATTTCGCCGAGGCGCTGGTTGGTGAAGAGCGCCTCTTCGCGGGTGAGCCGACCTCCTCCGGTGCTGGCGGGATCTACGTATTCGATGACCTTTTCGTGGTGGGGCGGCACGGTGAAGGATCCGGGGTCGCCCTCGTTGCCGTGGCCGACGTGGAAGACTTTCCCGACCGACTCGGTGCGGTATCCGCCATGCCGGGCGAAATGCTGCGGCAGGGTTACCGCCCGCGGCCAGAGCTCGCGAAGCTGGCTGGCGAGCCCGTAGAGTCCGGAGCGGGTCGAGTGCGAGCCGAGCATCAGGTTGAAGCGCGACGGGGCGCAGACGGCCTGGTTGCAGTAGGCGTGGTCGAAACGGACGCCGCGGGCGGCGAGAGCGTCGAGGTTCGGTGTCTTCGCGTGGGGATCGCCGTAGCAGCCGAGGGTCGGCTTGAGGTCGTCGACTAGAATGAGGAGCACGTTGGGCCGCTCGGCGGCGGCGGTCTGGGCGAGCGCCGCGAGGCCGAGGCAGATCCAATAGGGTCGGGTCATGGGACGAAGAGGGTTGGGTGCGGGCGGAGTCGGGCCCGCTATCGAACCTGCCGAAGGGTTTGTGCCGCAGCTACGGGGAGAAACTCCGTCTCCGATTCTCTTCGCTGTCGCCGACGGGAGCAATGTGGCCACCCGAAAAAATCGGACATGCTTTCGTAGGATTCGGGAGCCGGGAGCCGGGAGCCGCCGGGGGGCTCTCGGTTTTCGACCGCATCAGCCGAGCGAGTCCGTGCCCCGGGGGAAGGGGGGCACGGTGGCGGAGGCGGCTTCGTTAGCGATCTCCGGTGGCGCATGGTGCCCGGAGGGAGGGTCTTGCGACGGCGTTTCGATCAGACGGCCTGCCTCCGATGCGGCGGCGCGGCGGTTGGCCCGGCGCAGAAAGCCGACCGTGCCGACGAGCCGACCCTCGCGGTCGAAAAAAGGCTCCACCGTGGCGAGGTAGGTGTCCCCTCCGTGACGAACTTCGGTCTGGACGCCCATGCCCGAGAGCGCGTCGGTGCAGTCGATCCCGCGCAGGACGGGCGGAAGCAGACAATCGCGCCGACTGCCGAAGATCTCCCCGACGAGGTCCTCGCTCGCCGCTCCGATCTCGGGCCAGAGGCTGCCGAATGCTTGCACGATCCGCAGTTGGCCGTCGGTGCGCCACGCCGCCACGGGCAGCCCGCGGAGAAACGCTCCGTCGCGCTCCTCGGATTCGTCGGCGCGTTCCGGGTCTTTTCCGCTGTTCGGCAACTCGCGTGCCACGATGTAGTAGACGAAGGCCCCGCCCCGGTCGTGGTCGCGGCTGCGCACGGCGCGGAAATCGCTCGGCCGTTTTCCCTTCGTCGTGAGCAGGGGAGCTTGGAAGCGCATTCCGGCGGCGTGGCCGCTGCGCCAGTCGTGGAACACTTTTTGAACGCCCTCCCGCTCGTCCGAGGGGAAGAAATCTGCTAGATTGGTCCCGAGAAAGCTGCCCTCGGCGTAGCCCACGGCCTTCAAAAAGGCACGGTTGTGGTGGAGGATCGCCAGATCTTCGTCGCAGACGAGCATCATGTCGCTGGCGATGCGCAGCATCTGTGCGCCCCAACGGCCCTCGCAAGTGCGGGAAAGGAGACGGCGCATTCCAATGCGATGGCGCGGGATGCGACGCCAAGGCTCCGGTGCGCCGCATCCTCTTGCCTCTTCGAAGGAATCGGTCGTTTTCTGCTGCATAGGGATTGCCGACAAAGGTCGGCATGGAAATTACGGTAATGCTGGAAAAAAAGAGAAGAAAGGGAAATTTTTTACGCCATGCCGCACCCAAATTTGGGTTCAGGCGAATCAAGAGATTCGGCCCGCCGAGGGTGGCTTCGGTAGAAGGTTTGAGTCGCTTCCGGCTCACCGCTTCTCGTTTTCACGATCTTCTTTACCGGACGAGGGAACGCGGGCTCCACGTCCCCCGGTCCTTCGGCGAGGTGCCGGGGACTCGCTTCACTCGGCGGCGGCCTTCAGCTCCGCCGCCATTTCGAGCAGGGCGTCCATCACCTTGACCGAGGCTTCGGGCTCGAGGTTGTTCGTCCCGGGCCAGGTCTCGTAGCCGCCCAGCTCGAAGTGCCGCGGGGTGGGCATGTAGCCGTAGTAGCCGTTGGCCAGCTCGACGACGAAGGATTTCTCGAAGGGGCTGCGCTCGCGGAATTCCAGGCCCGTCTCGGCGAAGGTCTCGCATGGCGTCGTGGCGATGCAGATGTCCCCGATGCGCAGCGCCTGTACGGGCAGCTTGGTCTCGGGCGTGGCCTGCGCGAGGCGTTGCACCCGTCCGGCGTAGGAAAGGGGCAATACCGACTTGTCGCCGATGCGCGGAGCATTGGCCTCGGTCTGGCGGGCCCATTCCAGCAGTTCCTCGGGGATGTGACGCCACTTTACGTCGAGTTCGCGGTAGCGGGCGTCGAGCGACACCTCGGAACTCCACTCCAGCCCCTCGAGGGCCGACCCGACCTTCTCGGCGACGTCGTGGGCAACGTGCTTCATCTGCTCGTAGGGCTCCTTCCGCGGGCGCGGTTCGAGAAAGTTGATGTTGTTGATGTCGCCGCTGGTGCCGTTGGCCATCATCGCCACCACGGGGGGATCCTGCCCTTCCCTGCCGAGCTGGCGCTCGATCGCCTTGCTGTAGTAGCCGAAGTAGTCGGCCGAGACGTGGGCGCGGCCCACGCCGCCGACGTAGTGGAGGGAGTAGGCGCTGAAGAGGGATATGAAGTCGCCGCCGGGCTCGCGCAGGACGAAGAACGAGACCCGGGGATCGGTCGGCCCGGCGGGTTCGACGAGGTTCGGGTTCCCGGCGCCGGGATTCATCTTCACTTTCTCGTCGCTGCGACCGAAGGGGTTCTCGGGCATTGTGCCCTCCTTGAGAAACCAGCGGCGGTTGAAGACGTGCTCGGGCGCATCGACGTGGCCGAAGGCGATCTCGGCGGGGCGCAGCAGGTTCACGGCGCGGCGCACCCCGTCGGCGATGCGGCGGGCGACGAAGCGCTCGTAGTCGGAGAGTTCGATCTCGTCGGCAAAGACGCGCGGGTTCGGGCCGAGCGCAACGGTGGCCGAGTGGGTGTGCGTGCCCGAGACCATGACGTGGCTGCGGGGAATGGAGAGTTCGCGTTCGATGTGCTCCCTCGCCGCGAGGGCGACGCTGCGGTGGAGTCCCAGCAGGTCGCAGACGACCAGCGCGATTTTCGTTTCGCCGTCGTCGAGGACGAGGCAGCGAGCATGCAGTTCGTCGTGGATGTGCTCGGCGGGGAATGGCGTGAACCCGCCCACGATCGGTTCTCCCAGCGGGGGAGTGATCACGCTGGTGGCCGCCCCGGCACGCAGCGCGGCGGGCGGTGCGTCCTGGGCGGCGGCGGGCGGCAGGGTTGCGGTGACGACGGCGACGGCTGCGGTTGCAGCAAGGAGACGGAGGTTCGGTTTCATCGGTGCGGTAGTTTTGGCTCGGCCACGAGGCTGGCAGGTACGGCCAAGTCTTTCAAGACGAGATGCCTCGGGGCCTCTGGCGCATGCGCGGAAGCGGCGCTGCGGAGCCAGGGCCGGAACCCTGCCGGCAAAAGGGCGCTGCGCGCCATGCGCGGGTCCGCGACCGCGGTTTCAGAACAAAAGTCCGTCGGACGGCTCGGAAGTCTCCTCGATCTCGTCGATGAGAATGAGCGGCACGATGTCCCCGTCCTCGTGCGCATAGTGGATCCTGCCGTGGAGCCGGTACCATCCCATCTCAGTGTAGGGAGGTGGAGCCTCGCCGAAATCGACGGGAATGGAGAGGGGGCGCGCATCCGCCGCGCAGCATTCGATGAAGAGCCGGAAGGCCTTCAAGCGCGTCTTGTTGGGATTGTTCAGGGTCTCTTCCATGAGCTGGGCGGTGGTCTCCACCGTGATGCCCTCCATCACCTCCATCAATTCGCGGTCGCCGGCGGTGTAGAAGATCTGCGGGACGTCGAGGAGAAACTCTCCATCGTCGTTCTGGGGGACCATTTTCTTGAGGTCTTCGATCGTGAATTCCCCCCAGGATTGGCCCGGCGGTTCGGGAGTTTCCGGGGTCTCCGGCGGAGAGTCAGCCGCACCGGGTGCCGCCGCACCGGGTACCGTCGCACCGGGTGCCGCCGCACCGGGCGCGCCCTCGATGCCCTCGCGGGTGTAGGGATTTTCCACCGGCGTGCGCGAGGCGGTGGCCGGACGCCGTCCCTTTGCGCCTTCGGCGATGCGCATCTGCATCATCTGACGCTCGATCTTGCCCCACTTCGTCAGGTAGTCGCCGCTGAAGCGGTCCTGCGAATAGGCCGCGGCCACTAGCAGGGGCACGACCAGCACGACGAGGGAAAAGGCGACGCTGGACGGGCTGTCCTCGTGCTCGTGCGCGTGGAGGTGCTCGTGATGCTCGTGGAACTCGAAATGGTGCTCTTCGGGCTTGTGATCGTGGCCGGAGTGGTGGTCGTGACCGGTGTGCGAATGCCCGCAGGATTCGCCGGGGGCATGGCCGTGCCCGGTTTCGCCGTGCCTGTGATCGTGATCGGTGTGCGAATGTCCGCAAGGTTCGCCATGGGTATGGGCGTGAGCATGGTCGTGCCCGTGCCCGCAGGTGTCGCCGTGCTCGTGCTCGTGCTCGTGCTCGTGCTCGTGCTCGTGCTCGTGCTCGTGCTCGTGCTCGTGCTCGTGCTCGTGCTCGTGCTCGTG
>SLGN01000101.1 GCA_007123695.1 Verrucomicrobiales bacterium | reverse complement strand
TCGCCGCGCACGCGCAGGTGGATGTCGCCCGGCGCCCGCGAATCCCGCGGGGCCATGGCGACTTCCTCGTCCTTGAGATCCTTGATGAGCTGGTCGAGCGTTTTCTTGAGGTCGCCGTCGCTCATGCGGAAGAGGGGATCGCCCTCTGGTTCGCCTTCGCCTTCGCCCTTGCCGGCTGCGGCGAGCTGGGCTGCCTCGCGTTCGAGGTCGGCAACGGCGACGAACTGCACCGCGTCGGCGAGGACGTAGCGGCCCTCGGTGCCGTGGGTCTCGATGGTTACGCTGCAATCCCCGCCTTTTTCGAAGTCGTACTGGCCGATGGGCTCGAAGAGGCCCGCGATGCGCGGGGGGCGCGTCTGGTCGAGGTGGACGGTCTCGCGGCCCGCCCGGCTCCGCACCACCACGGGCACGCCCTCGGCCCGGTTGGCGCCCTCGCTGTAGGCCACCCGCACCTCGTAGCGTCCGCTCTCGGGCAGGCTGCCGTGGAAGACGACTCGCTTCTCGCCCTTGCCCTCCTTGTCGTCGCGCAGATAGCCCTTGCCGAAGCGGTTCGACGAAATTGTGGACTCGGTCCAGGCTCCGACCACTTCCGCCTCGGTGTCGTCGTAGATCACTCCGGCGAGCGGCAGGGAATCTTTCGCCTCGCTGCCGGCCTTGCGCTGGAAGCTTCGTTCGACGACGAGGCGCATGGCCAGCTCGAGGCGCTCGACCTGTGCGGCGAGCTGCGGATCGATGCCGTCGGGTCCGGGCAGGGGGCGTTCGATCCAACTCGCCACGTTGACGCAGCCGTTGCGGGTGCCGTTGACGACTTCGGTCGATCGGAAGATGCCGGCGAGTGCGAAATAGTCTTCCTGCGAGACGGGGTCGAACTTGTGGTCGTGGCAGCGCGCGCAGCCGAGGGTGAGCCCGAGGAAGGCCCTCCCCATCGTGTCGATCTGCTCGTCTACGGTGTCGAGCCAGAGCTTTTCCTTGTCGCGTTCGGTCAGCATCTTGGGGCCCAGGGCGAGGAAGGTCGATGCGACGAGCCGTCGCCGTTCGATCGCGGGGTCGTCGTCGGGCATCAGGTCGCCGGCGACCTGCTCGCGGACGAATTCGTAGAAGGGTTGGTCGAGATTGTAGGCGTCGATGACGTGGTTGCGGTAGCGCCACGCCTGGTAGTAGGTGTAGTTGCGGTCGCCTCCGTTCGAATCGGCGTAGCGGGCCACGTCGAGCCAGTGGCGGCCCCATTTTTCGCCGAAGGCGGGCCGCGCGAGGAGGTCGTCGACAATCTCGGCAAACCGTTCGCGCGAGTGATCGGCGACGAAGGAGAGCGTTTCCTCGGGCGTCGGCGGCAATCCGTTGAGGTCGTAGTGCAGCCTGCGGAGCAGGGAGGCGGGATCGGCGGGCTCCGCCGGGCCGACCTCCGATTCCTCGAGCGCGGCGAGGAGAAAGCGGTCCACCGGATCGAGCGGCCAGTCCTCGGCGGCGATTTCGGGGAGGGGCGGCTCCTGCACGGGGCGGTAGGACCACTCCTGCCGCGCGCTTTCGTAGTCGATGCCCCCGGACCTCATTTCGGCGGCGATGTCCTCGTCTCGGGGATCGGGCGCCCCCATGGCGACCCATTGCTCGAGCACGGCGACTTCCTCGGAGGGCATGCGCGACTTTGGCGGCATCTGGAGATTTTCGTCGGCGTAGCGAATCGAATGGACGAGGAGACTGGCGTCGGGATCGCCCGGCACGATCGTCGGGCCGCCGTCGCCGCCGGTCTCCCATCCGGCGCGGCGGTCGAGCCAGAGACCGCCTTTGCGCTTGTCCGCCTCTTCCGAGTGACATTCGTAGCAGTGCTTCACGAGCAGAGGGCGCACCTGCGATTCGAAGAAGGCGTGCCCGTCCTCCGCAGTTGCGCAAGGCGCGGAAACCGCAGAAAGCTGCAAGAGCGCACCTGCAATGGGGAGCGCGAGGATGGAACGGGGAGGGGACATGTCGATGCGGCTACCTCTACAATGCCCGAAAAAGCCGTCTTGCGTCATGGCGCGTTGGCGCTAAGGGAAGCATCGGCCAAAGCCGTCGAGTGACGGGAAGAAGCTCGCATGGTCGCCTCGAAGCCTCGACCCGCGTGAATGCCTCGCGGGCGCGCATTTCTTTTGCGAAGTGCCCCGGCGGTGCGCCCCGTCCCTTGGGCGGCATCCGCACCGGGTCGGGGCAGCGTGGACAGGGCGCGAGTGCTGTTTCCGTCCGGTTCGGGCAGGGACGCTGCGAGGTAGCCTTTTCGCGCGGGGTGTCATAAACCGAGTGGGTCTGGTATGCTCCAGTCATGTCCCTTCAAGCGACGCCTCCGACGCGTCGCCTCCGCCTGGGAGCCTGTTGAACAACCCCGAAACGAAAAATCCTCGATGGTTTGGAGCATTGACGTCAGCGGCTTCGCCGACTCAATGGGAGCGGCCCCTTCGGGCCGCGGCCCATTTCCCGACTGGCTTCGTTGCTCCTCGGTCGTGGAGCCCGCTCCACTCCTTCTTCGCGCCTTGCCAGACGAAATCGTGGCTCGCAGTTTTCCATTCCGGAGTTTTTCAACAGGCTAGAGGGATGGCGCACCTTGCCGCAATGCACCGATTCGCCCCAGAACAGCTCCGCCGCGTCGTCAGGCGCGATTTTCTCCATCGTGCGGGACTCGGCTTCGGCGGGTTGGCGTTGGGTGCGATGCTGGCCCGCGACGGCTATGTCGCGGCGGGCGAAAGTGCCGTCGGCGCGGCTGGCCGCTTCCCCGACGCTCGCCCGCAGTTCGTCCCGACGGCGAAGAGCGTGATCTGGCTCTTCATGCGGGGCGGGGTCAGCCACATGGAGAGCTTCGACCCCAAGCCGATGCTGAACAAGCACGCCGGCAAGAGCATCGCCGAGACGCCGTGGGCCTACGTGCAGGAGCCCGAGCGGCTTGAGAAAGTGCGCGTGGTGGTCGTCAACGACGCCAACGGGCAGCAGCGCAACAAGCTCTACCCCCTGCAGGTCGGCTACCGGCCCCGAGGGCGCAGCGGCATCGAGGTGAGCGATTGGTTCCCCTGCATCGGCGACTGCATCGACGACATCGCGGTGATCCGCTCGATGTGGACCACCGACGACAATCACGGGGCGCAGGTGCAGTTCCACTCCGGCCGCCACATGCTCGACCCCCGCGTGCCGACGATCGGGGCCTGGGTGAACTACGGGCTAGGCACCCTGAACGAGAACCTGCCCCAGTTCATCTGCATGGGGCCGCGCCATTTCGACAACCGCGACGGCCACTACCTCGGCCCCGCCTACGATGCGGTGAAGCTCAAGATCGACCTCGACGACCCGCTCGCCTATGCCCGGCCCGAGCGCGATTTCGACCGTGCCGAGCAGCGTCTGGGCTTCGACCTGGTGAATCGGCTGAACCACCTCGCCGCCGAGCGCCATCCCGGCGATGCGGCGCTGGAGGCCCGCATCAAGTCCTACGAACTCGCCTTCCGAATGCAGACTTCGGTGCCGGGGGTGATCGATTTCTCCGCGGAGAGCGAGGCCACGAAATCCCTCTACGGACTCGACCAAGAGGAGACCCGCCCCTTCGGCGAGCAGCTCCTCGCGGCGCGGCGTTTCGTCGAGCAGGGAGTGCGTTTCATCCAGATCATGCACGGCGACGGTGCAGCGGGCGCCTGGGACCAGCACTCCAAGCTCCGGGAGCAGCACTCGAAGCTGGCGCGCCAGGTGGACCTGCCCATCGGGGGACTGCTCAAGGACCTGAAGCAGCGCGGGCTTCTCGACGAGACTCTGGTGGTCTTCGGGACCGAGTTCGGCCGCACCCCGGGATCGCAGGGGGCGGACGGCCGCGACCACCACCCCTACGGCTTCAGCGTCTGGATGGCCGGGGGCGGGATCAAGGGGGGGATCGTGCATGGAGCCACCGACGAGATCGGGTTCCACGCGACGGAGCACCCGCACTACGTGACCGATCTGCACGCCACCCTGCTGCACCAGATGGGCCTGCACGCCCATCATCTGGAGGTCCCGGGCCACAAGAGGCTGGAGCGGGACTTCGGCGAGGTCATCCGGGAGATTGTCTGAACCGGTCCGGTTGCTGGCGAAGGCGGTCATCGACCGCGCGGAAAGGGGCACGCCCCCGACCCCGCGATCCGCTAGATGGTTCCGGGCCCGAGCGCGAAGAACCTTTCGGCAGTTTCCGAGGTGGCTGAGGCAATCTCCTCGAACTCCAGACCCTGGATTTCGGCGAGGGTGCGGGCGGTGTGAACCAGCAGCGCCGGTTCGCATCGCTTCCCTCGGCACGGGACCGGCGCCAGATACGGGGAATCGGTCTCGAGCATGATTCGGTCCAGCGGTGCCATGGCCGCAGCAGCCCTGACCTCCTCGGACTTGGGGTAGGTCAGGACCCCGGTGAAGGAGAGGAAGTGGCCCATCTCGAGGGCCCGCTCCGCCTCGGTCGGACCTCCCGTGAAGCAGTGCAGCACGGCGGAGACCCCGGGGAAACCGGAGAGAACATCAAGGACTTCCGGACCGGATTCCCGCTGGTGGACGATGACGGGCAAAGCGAGGTCCAGGGCGACTTGCAGCATCGCCTCGAAGACCTTGCGCTGGCGCGTTCTCCACGAGGCCACGCTGCCGCCATCTCCCGGCGGATGGAAGAAATCGAGACCGATTTCGCCGATCGCGACGACCCCCGGACGTTGCGCCAGGTCGGCGATTCTTCCAGCCCAGTCGCCATCGCCGGTCTCGTGGACGTAGCTTGGGTGGATGCCCACGGAGGCGGCGACTCCGCCATGGTCGGCAGCGATTTCGAGATTTGCGAGCGCGTCCTCGGCATCGCACGAAATCGTCACAATGCGGCGGACCCCCGCCTCCCGTGCCCGGTCGAGCAAGTCCTCCAGCTCCCCGGAGAACCTCGTCGAGGCAAGGTGCGCATGGGTGTCGGTCAAAAAAAATTCCGAATTTGCTTTCCAGTCCATCCAAGGTCCCTTTAGCATTGGCGTCGTCGCGATGACACCCGAAAATTTTCTGAAAAAAGCGTTTTCATCCCTTTTAACCTGTGTTAAGCGAATACCTGTCGCTTCGTGCCCATCCGGTTCGGAGCCATTGACAACGATGAGAATTTCAATCCCAGCCACCGGTTTCGCCTCTTTCCTCTGCTTCGCCCTTGTCGGCGTCGCCCCGGCCCAGCAGACCGTCACGGACCAGTACGGAACGGAGATCCTGATCGATGTTCTGCCTCCCGCCGTTCAGAACCGGGTCTACGAAACCCAGACCGTTCTCGACACGGGCGGCGGCGAGGGTCCCATGCAGGTTGACCGTCTCGGTCGTTTCCACATGGAGCACAGCGGCGTCCCCGGTGCGAGCGCCGCCGACGACCAGTATTTGGTGAACCAGCTCCTCGGTGTCGTTCTTCTGCCGCGTCCGGGTGACGTCCGTCCTGACGGGTGGCCCGGGGTCGAGGGGATCTGGCACGACTTCGAGAACTTCCCTAGACAGGTTGGGTTCGTTCTCCAGAACTACATCGGCAAGCCCGCCTCCCTCGCATCCCTCGACCAGATGGTCAAGGACGTCATCGTCGCTTACCGCGAAGGCGACCGGCCCGTGGTTGATGTCCTCATTCCCGAGCAGGACATTACCTCCGGCGTCGTGCAGCTCGTCGTCATCGAATCCCAGCTCGCACGGATCCGGGTTGAGGGCGTCGATGCCGACACCGAGGAGTTCATCCGCAGCCAGATGCGGGTGAAGAAGGGCGAGGTGATCCGCTCCACCGAAATTCTCAGGGATCTCTCCTGGATCAACCGGAGCCCCTACC
>SLGN01000598.1 GCA_007123695.1 Verrucomicrobiales bacterium | reverse complement strand
GCTGCTGCGACAGGCCGGGGAATGGCGCAGCGGCGAGGTCTGGGTGGTGGTCGCAGCCCTCGCCGCGTGGCTTTCGGGTGCGTGGATGCTTTCGCGCCTCGGCATCCCCGGCACCGCCGACGCCCTGCGCGAACTCGACCGGCGGGGCGGGTGGAAGGACTGCTTCTCCTCAGCATGGAGTTTCCTCGTCGAGAAGGACGGACCGCAGGATGTCGCCCGCGCCCTCCATGTGGCGAGGGCGGACGCGCGACTGGAAGAGGCCGCCGCATCGGTTCCCGGCATCCTGCCGGCGCCTTCGCTGGGGCGTGCTTGGATCGCACCCCTTCTGGCTCTCGCCTTCGCTCTCTCGCCGTGGGGGAGGCTCGCTCCGGGATTCCGCGATCTCGAGCTGACCGAGGCGATGAAGGCCGCAGCCGCGGCGCAGGCCGAGGAGCTCCTGCGCGAGGTAGCGCGCCTGCATGATTTGAAGGACTTGACGAAGGAGGAAAGGGAGTCGGTCGAGGCGCTGCGGGTCGAGGTCGAGGGGCTCGCCGAATTCCTCGCCGATCCCGAAGGACTCAAGGCCGGGGAGGTTCTCGAAATGCTCGAGGAGCGTGCCCGCGCCGCCGAGCGTATCGCCGAGGGCCTTGATTCCTTCTCAGATGACTGGGCTTCGCCGGAAATGCTCGAGGAGATGGGACGGCACCCCGACACTGCGGATCTCGCCGTTCTCGTCCGGGACAAGGCGGCTGCTGGGGCCTCGTCGGAATCGTCGAGGCTCGGCGAAGTGCTCTCGGACGATGCCCTCCCGCGCGAGCGCGAGGGACGTCTCGCCCGCGCGCTCGAGAGCATCGTCGCAGCAGGGACGGCGGAGGACCGGGAGCGACCCGTGGGCGAGCGTTTTGGAAACGCGGCTCGCAAGCTCGGCGACGGGCAGCCCAAGCCGGCGGCGCGGGAGTTCGGGGAGCTGGCGAAGTTCTTCGGAGAGCTCGCGTCGCGCGAAGAGGCGCGGCGGAAGCTGGAGGAACTCGCTTCCCAGATCCGCGATGCCGGGGCCGATGTCGGCGGCAGCGAGTTGAAGCACATGGAGGAGATCGCCCGCTCCGCAGGCCAGTCGGCACCGGGAATCGAGGGCTTGGAGGCGCTCGACTCGGGGGCGGTTCCCCGGCCGGATGGGCTTCCCGGCGAAACTTTGCCTGCCGAGGGTCCGCATTCCTCCGAGTCGCCGTCCCCCGGGATGGCCCAGGCGCCTCCGTCTCCTTCGCAGGGGATTGGAGAGGCCCCGGCCCCGGTTCCCGGCACTGCCGAGGACTCCACGGACGGGGGAGACGGCGCCGCCCGGGGCGAGCAGTCGCTCTCCGCACCCGTCCCCGGCGAGGAGTCTCAGATGCCGCAGGAAGGCCAGGTCGGCACTGACGGCGCCGGCGATCAATCCCGCGAGGGCAAGGGGGAGGGGGGGCTGCTCTCCGCTCCGGTTCCGGGAATGGACCCCGGGACGCCGGTTCCGGGCGCCGCCCCTCCGACCAACGCCGCCGGCACCGCCTCTTCCGGGCAAGGCGGAGACGAGGCGGGCACGGGCACCGCCGAGATGTTCGATGCCGCCAGCGATCCGCTCAAGGCGACAGCCGAGGCCCAGGCGCAGATCGTTTCCGGAGAGGAAGGGGAGTCCGCCTTCCGGGCCGTGGAGGGTGGCGCGCGTGCCGAGCGCGCCGGACGCTCCAGTCGCGAGGTCGTGTCCGAATTCCTCGCAGTTGAGGAGCAGTCGCTTGACGAAGAATCCCTGCCGAGATCTCGCCGACAGCAGGTTATGAGGTATTTTTCCGGTGTTCGTGAAAAATTTGAATCCACGGAACCGGCACCTTCGAACCCCTGAAATCCATTTCGTTTCCCCGAACCTCTCCAAACGTTCTTCGATGAGCAGTCCCCAGGAACTAGAAAAAGACCTCGACCGCTTCCAGTCGCGTTTCCTCGCGCTGAAGGCCGAGATTCAGAAGGCCATCGTCGGCTACGACGATCTCCTCACCGACACGCTCGTCGCCGTGTTCGCAAGGGGGCACGTTCTCCTCGAGGGAGTCCCCGGTCTCGGGAAAACCTTTCTCGTCCAGACGCTTTCGGAGGTGCTGGGCCTGGCTCCCGGTCGCATCCAGTGCACTCCCGACCTGATGCCTGCGGACATCCTCGGCACGCACATCGTCAACGAGAACGAGGAGGGGCGGCGGGTCATGAACTTCGAACGCGGACCGGTCTTCGCGAACCTTGTTCTCGTCGATGAAATCAACCGTGCCACTCCTAAGACGCAGGCGGCCCTTCTCGAGGTGATGCAGGAGGGGGCCGTGACCTCCGGCGGCGAGACGATGCAGCTCCCGAAGCCCTTCTTCGTGATGGCGACGCAGAACCCCATGGAGATGGAGGGCACCTATCCGCTGCCGGAGGCCCAGGCGGACCGCTTTCTCTTCAAGCTGCGGGTGCCCTTTCCGGACCGCGCCACCTTGATGGAAATTTCCAGGCGCACCGCCGCCTTCGAGCCGCCCGGTCTGGAGCAAGTGATGGGCGCAGACGAGCTGCTGGAGTTCCAGAAGATCGTCTCGAAGGTCCCCGTGGCGGACCATGTCGAGGAATACGCCGCGAGGATCGTGCTTGCGACCCATCCCGGAGACGAAGGGGCCACGAAGGACGTTGACAGCTACGTGAGCTACGGAGCGAGCCCCCGGGGCATGCAGGCGCTGGTTCGCGGAGCACGCATCCACTGCGCCCTCGACGGGCGCACCGCCGTCTCCACCGAGGACATCCGCCGCGTCGCGCTGGCCTCGCTGCGCCACCGGGTCATTCTCAACTTCCAAGGCGAGGCGGAGTCGCGCGACCTCGATTCGATTCTCGAGACCGCGGTGGCTTCGGTCACCGAGGCGGTCTTCGTCTGATTCTCCGGATTGTCCATGCTCTCTGCCTTTGCCATTGCGGGAAGCGGAACGCCGCGAAGGTCCCGCCGCCTCGCCTCCTCTCTCGCCGCGGCTTGGATGCTTTTCGGGACGCTCCCCACGGGCGTAGCCCAGAGTGTCGTCGACGAGGTCCGCTTCGATGGCGAGTCGCTGCGTCTGCGGACCGCCCTGCACGAGGATCCTCTCCTCGATGCGCCCCTCGACGCGCTCGTGCGGCTCTATCAGGGCGCAGACAGAATCGAGGAACTCGTTGGGCTCTACCGCAACCACCTCTCGTCCTACCCAAGCGACGCGGGGGCGAAGACTGTGCTCGTGCGCATCCTTCGGCGCATCAACCGAGCCCGCGCCGAGGAGCTGATCGCTTCGGCGGCTCCGAGACATCCGGAATACGCGCCGTTGCAGTATCTGCTCTACCGCTTCATGGAGGAGCGGGGAGATCCGCGCGCCGCACAGACCCTTTCGACGGCGATCGATCTGGAGACTTCTCCCACGCGCCGCAGGGCGTGGCTCGAGCTGCTTCTCCAGACAGCGGAGACGGCGGAGGACCGCGAGTTGGCGAAGTCGCAGTTTGAAAAGGAAATCGGTGCGGCGGCTCTTGGTCCGGGAGAGGCTCTCTCTCTGGCACGGCTCCTGCAGCGCTATCGGTTCTGGGAAACGAGCGTGACCGCGCTGAACCGGGCCCGGGGCGGGGGAGGGGACGCGGAGGTCTCCATCGAGGTGGAGATGATGCTCGCCACCGCCCTCGCCCAACTGGGCAACGGCAGGGACGCAGGAGCCATGCTCGACGCCCTGCTCCGCAGGCTCGCTCCCGACCATTGGCGGCGTCGCGAGATCCTCTCGCTGCGCGTCCTCGTCGTCGGCGACGGCGCTGAGCGCGGAGAGCTTGTGGAGACTTTGCGGAACGCGTGGACGTCGAATCCGACGTCCGAGGAAGCCGCCCTCGACTACGCCGAGGTGCTTGCCGCCGCCGAACTGCGGGACGAGGCCGTTGAAGTCCTCCTGCAGGCCTCCCGCGAGCTTCCGCAATCGACTCTTCTGGAAGCCCGCGCCGTCGATCTTCTCGAAATTCTGGGCGAAAGGACCCGCCTTGCCGCCTACCTCGTCGAGAGGCTCGATCTTGCGCCCGACCGCGACGACCTCCGTCTGCGTCTGGTGAAAGTTTCCTACGCGCTGGGCCGCGATGCCGAGGCCGAGCAGGATTTCCGCGTCGTCGTGGCGGGGTTGCCTCCGGAGGAAGCTTCCATTCGCATTCTCGAGCTGCAGCGCCATCTTCGCGGAATCGACCGGGCCGATGCGGCCGCTCCCTACCTGGAAACTTATCTCCGCAACCATCCTTCGCGTCTCGACGTCGCCCGCGAACTCTTCGAGATCCGGCTCGGTGACAAGGAACGTGGCGACGCCGCCGCGATCCTGAGAATGATCGATCCGTCGGAGGCGGATACCTTCGAGCTCATCGACCTCGCACAGTTTCTCCTCTCGAGGAACGAGGCGGCGCTGGCAAAGGCACTGGTGGAGGGAAAGCTCGAGGTGGAGCCGAGGGACATCGAACTGGGGCTGCTGCACTCCACCATCCTCGGGGTGCTCGGCCACGCCTCCGGGGCGGTCGCCCGTCTCAATCTAGTGAGGGATCTCGTGGTGACCCCGAACGACTACCGGAAATGGCTCGACGCGGCCATCACCACCCATCGGAGGATCGAGACTCTCCCCGGCTTCCTCGAGGCGGAGCTGAACCGCTACGAATACGACTTGGGGACTTGGAGCGAGGACAAGATCGACCGCTTCGTGGCGCTCTGCGAGGCGGCTCGCAAGGACCTGCCGGGCGCACGCATCGCCGAGGGCCTGCGGCGCCAGGTGGATCAGCCGGGCATCGAGGTGTCGTCCCGGCAGAAGCTTCGCCGGGCCTTCGCCGCCGTCCTCGAGGGCAATCCGTCATTTTCGGCCGAGGCCGCCGAGCAGCTTCGGCTGCTCGCGGCGGAGAATCCTGCCGAGCGGGACGTCCACGATCTTCGCCGGGCTCTCGTCCATTGGCGCGAACAGCGCACTGGCCTCGCCCGCGATCTTCTCGCGACGGTCTCCTTCGAGGCGGTCGATTCCCCGGACCTTCTCCGGGAAGCCGCAGACGCCCTCCTCGAGTTCGGTCTCCTCGCCGAGGCGGAAGAGGCGCTCGACTATCTGACGCGCTACGAACCCAAGGATTTCCTCGGGTGGGAACGCCGCATCTCCGTGCTCGCAGCCCTCGGAGAGGAGATCATTCTCCGAGCGATGCTGAGGAAGCTGCGGGATTCGGGAGACGATCCGGTGTTGCGCGAGGACTCGCGCCGTTCTCTCGGCGATCACCTCGTGGCCTCCTACTGGCGGTCGATTTCGGAGCGCATCGAGGGGGCCGAGGATCAATTGGCGTCGGCCCTGCCCCTGCTTGCTTCGGTCGAGGCCGAGGAGCTTTCGGAAGCGCGGCGGCTCTGGACCGAGTGGGCCCGTTCGAAAATCCTTTCCCGGCTCGGGCGCGCCGAAGAGGCTGAGGAGGCTCTGGAGAGATTTCGGCGACGGGCCGGGGACGAGGGAGCCGGGCAAGTGTTCTTTCCGGACGGTCTCGCCTTGTCCCTTTCCGGCGCGGAGGCCTTGATCCAGGACACCGCGCCCGCGCCCCGTCCTTCGGCCTCCGCCGACTCGGTGTCGGTCGATCCGGCCCTGTCCTGGGTCTACGAGATGCCGGAAGGGGTGCGATTGCTGCGCATGGCCCACGCCGACGAGACCGTTCTCCTCCTCGGCGAGGATGGATCCGTCCACGCAGTGGAGGCCGACAGCGGAAAGCAGCGATGGAGGGGCGATTTCCCGACGGCGCAGTCTCTTTCGACCCGCCCGCGGCCCGCCGCCTTCGACGCCG
>SLGN01000467.1 GCA_007123695.1 Verrucomicrobiales bacterium | reverse complement strand
CCTCCGGCCGCTCCACCAGCCCCGCCCGCACCGGATTCAAGTCGATGTAGGCCGCCACCGCGCGCAGAGTCTCCTCCCCGCCCTCCAGCAGCACGCTCTTGAACGGCGCCTCCCACAGCGTCCCCACTCGCCCATTGCGCCGGTTGAAGAAGATCGAGACCCGCTGCTTCAGCTCCTTGAGAAACACCGACAAATCGAAGCGCCGACGCTCGTAGCGCTCCAGAATCCTCCGTTCCCAGGCCAGATTTCCCGAGTTCCGCGCCGACGCCAGCTCCTTCGCGACCTGTTGCACCACCACCTCGTCGTAGAGCAACGGCAGCAGCTCCAGCAACTGATCCGCGTCCAGCTTCGGCATTGCCTCCTTGTCCGGCACCTGCAGCAGCAGGTGGAAATGGTTGCCCATCAGGCAATAAGTCACCACCCTCACCCCGAGAAACCGCTCTAGTTTCCGCAGGATCGCTCGGAAGACCTCCTTCTCCGCGGCGTGGAACACAATGCGTCTGTCCACGACCCGCGAAATGCAGTGGTAATAGGCGTTCCCAAATCCAGGGCCAACAAGGATACGTCGTGAATTCATGGCATTGCTATTTTGATCGAACCCAACCTTAGTCCCATTTCCAAAAATCGCAAATAAATAGCCACGATTTTTGCACAGAAGTTTGCACATTTTTCGTGCGCTTCACAGGTTGCCCACCGGCGTACTGGATTTGCGTACCGGCGGCTTCGTGAATCCGCTAGGGTAGATTACGAAACGCCGCGAATATCGCCATCAGCCGTCTCGCGATACGGTCTGCCAGTGGTCGGCCTTCTCCGTCGATATCCTAATCCCAAAGCGCCATCGTCATGGAACTCAAGCACCCCCCCCTCGAAGCAGACCAGCGCATCTACCGCAAGCTCCTCGATTCCCCGTTCTTCGGAACCTACCGTCGCGCTTTCGCAAACGCCACCGGCCTCGACTTCTCTCTCGTGCCCGCAATCGAGAGCGAAGCGGCTGAGAAACGCGCCGTCAACGGCTGCGCCGCCTTCTGCTCCGCCGTAAACGAAAACGAGAAGGGCCGCCGTCGCTGCGCGATGGAGCATCGCTGCCTTTCACGCGAAACCGGAGACCGAGCCGAAACGCGCACTTGCTACGCCGGTCTGCGCGAAACTTTAGTTCCCGTCAATCTCGGCGGACGCACCATCGCCTACCTCTCTACGGGCCAGATCTTTGCGGGCGCGGGCCGCGAAAGGGGCTTCGAGCGCGTCGCCGAAGAGCTTCGCCGCGTCGGCGTGGCGGACCGCGAGCTCGAACCGCTCGCCGAGGCGTGGCAGGCCACGGCGGAGCTGCCCCTGTCCCGCTACGAGGGGAGCGTGACCCTGCTTGCCGCCTTCGCCCTGCAGCTTTCCGACCTGCTCAACCGTCTCATCACCGAGGAGGCGAATTCGGAACCTCAGATCGTTGTCCGGGCGAAACGCTTCATCAACGCCCACCTAGAGGAAAAGCTCTCCCTCGACGCCGTCGCCGGGCACGTCAAGGTCAGCCCATTCTACTTCTGCAAGCTTTTCAAGCAGGCCTCGGGCATGACGCTCACCGAATACATCAACCGGCGGCGGGTCGAGTGGGCCAAGCGGAAGCTCGCCAACCCGCGCCTGCGGATCACCGACGTGGCTTTCGACGTCGGTTTCCAGTCCGTCTCGCAGTTCAACCGCAGCTTCCTCAAATATGCCGGAGTCTCGCCGACCCGCTTTCGAAGCGAGCGCGACAGCGCCGACCGCATTGCGGCCGAGGAAGCGGCCTGAGACGGGGCCTCGCTAAAAAATCGCTTCGACGACGTTTTCCTGTCGCTCGCCGATCTCTTCTTCGCTGCGGTCGATCCATTCGTGGAGGGAATCGGCGATGATCCGCGCGGCAAGCTCCCCGCTGAGGTGGTCCGTGTTGAGCACGAGGTGATAGCCGAGCGGATCGTCGATCTCCGCTCCGGCATGGCGCTTGACGAACTTCGACCGCGCTTTGTCAGTTTCGGCAACGACTTCGGCGGCCTCGTTCTCCCCAATGCGGCGGCTTGATTTAAGAAAGGAAACACGGTTGGACTCGGCCGAGACAAGCCTGACATGGAAGGTTCCGGGAAGATCGGCGGTCACCTGGTTGCCGGCACGCCCCACCACGATGGCGTGACCTTGATGGCAAAGCATGCGGATGGCGTTCGCGGAATGGTTGAATAGATTCCATTCCGAGACGGGTCGAGCCAAGTTCTCTCCGAGAAGAGGGGAAACCGGGATCTTCGCGGCGCCGGGATTGAAGGGCGGCAGCACCTGCCGGACCGGGCCGCGTCCGAGCAAGGTTCCGAGCAGGGATTGGTCGAAGAGAACCCACTCCCCGGAAGTGTCCGGACGGAGTTCGTCGAGGTATTCGAGGAGGGGGCGCTCGATACGACCGAGTCCAGCCCCGCACTGCCTCGAGACCGTGAGGGCAGGTCGCCGACCACCGCCCGCAGTCGCAGTTGAACCGAGATGCGCCCAGCGACCTCGACGCCTCAGAAACCGCTCCACACGCTCCGACAGATAGGCACGGTCGCAATGTACCCTGTTTGCAAACATTTCCAATCCTATCCCGGACCGTTCCGTTCCGCTCCGCATCGCTTGCGCTTTCACGGGCGTTTTTTGAAATATGCCGCGATTTCCTGGGCTCTTCCGCCCCGATCTCGCTGGGAATCGCACGCGAATTCGTCTACCTTTCGCCCCATGAAGATTCAAAGCGTCTGCCGGCGCGCCGCTCTCCCAACCGTCCTCTTCACCGCCCTTTCCCTGCTCGCGGGCTGCGGGGAACGCAGCTATGAGACAGCCGATGGGATCGAGGACGAACTGCCCGCCGCGGGCGGATTGCCCGACCCGACATGGCCCGATAGCGTGCCCGAGGGCCCCATCGATTTCGCGAAACACGTGCGACCGCTGCTCATCATCAACTGCCTCGAATGCCACAACCGCGAAGACGCCCAGCGCTACGGGGGTCTCGTCCTCGAGACCCGCGCCCAAGCCCTCTCGACCGGGGCTTCGCCGCCCGCCATCCTACCCGGCGATCCCGACGGCAGCCCGCTTCTCCGGGTTCTTGCCCAAGATCCCATGCACCAGCAGGCCATGCCCCCGACACCCGACAAGGTCTGGGGCGTTCGGCTTGAAATCCTGCGCCGCTGGATCGCGGAGGGCGCGGTTTGGCCGGAGAACGTCGTCCTCGTCCATCCGAGGGAAATCACCGAGTGGTGAGGAATCCGGCTTGCGACGACAGGGCTGGCGGCCACCGGCGTCAGGCGATCCGATCCCGCCCGAAGTAGGGCTGGAGGGCCTCGGGCACGAGCACGCTGCCGTCGGCCTGCTGGCAGGTCTCCAGCAAGGCGACGTAGAGGCGCGGCAGCGCCGTCCCGGACCCGTTGAGAGTGTGGCAGAATCGGTTGCTGCCGTCGGCGCCCTTGAACCGCAGGCGCATGCGGCGGGCCTGGTAGTCGGCGAAGTTCGAGCAGCTCGAGACCTCGAGGTAGCCGCCATGGCCGGGAGCCCAGACCTCGAGGTCGTAGGTCTTGGCCGAGCTGAAACCGAGATCGCCGGTACACAGTTCGATGATGCGGTAGTGGAGCCCGAGCGCCTGGAGCACCGCCTCGGCTTCGGTCGTGAGGACCTCGAGCTGGGCGGCGGACTCGTCGGGATGGACCACGTTGACGAGTTCGACTTTGTCGAACTGATGCATTCGGATGAGGCCGCGGCTTTCGCGTCCGGCGGAACCGGCTTCGCGCCGGAAGCACGGGGTGTAGGCGGTCGTCTTGAGAGGCAGGTCGGCCTCCTTGAGGATGGTCTCGCGGTAGAGGTTGGTCACGGGAACCTCCGCGGTGGGGGCGAGGAAAAAGGCGTTGTCCTCGAGTCCGTACATGTCGTCCTCGAACTTCGGGAGCTGCCCGGTGCCGACCATGCAGTCGCGGTTGACGATGTGCGGTGGGGAGACTTCGTGGTAGCCGTGCCGATCGATGTGGAGGTCGAGGAGGAACTGGACGAGGGCGCGCTCGAGACGGGCGCCCGCGCCGGTGAAGACGACGAAGCCGCCGCTGCTGATCTTCGTCGCGGCCTCGAAGTCGAAGAGGCCCAGCCGCGTCCCGATCGCTACGTGGTCCTGCGGCTCGAAATCGAAGGCGGGCTTTTCCCCCCATTCGCGCACGAGCGGATTGGCGGACTCGTCGACGCCCACGGGGCAGAGCTCGTGGGGAAGGTTGGGAATCTGCTGGAGCAGACCGGTCTGGCCCGCCTCGGCGGCGTCGGCCTCTTCGCCGATGGCCTTGATCCGCTCGCCGATGCCGCGGACCTGCGTCTCGAGCGCGGAGCTGTCCTGCCCCTGCTTTCTCATCGCACCGATCTCCTTGGAGAGCCGGTTGCGCTCGCTCTGGAGTTGCTGCTTCTCCGTTTCGCCGGCGCGGCGACGCTCGTCGCAGGCGAGGACTTCGTCGACGAGACGCCAAGAGTCTCCCCCGCGGGCGCGGAGTCGGTTTTTTACGGCTTCGGGATCTTCGCGGAGCAGGCGGATGTCGAGCATAGCGGGCTGACTGTAACCCAGCGGAGCGGGGCGTCAACGCGACAGCCGAGGTCAGCCCGCCGAGGCGGAGGCCCGACGGCGGCGGCGGCGGGCAAAAAGCCCAGCGAGCCCGAGACCGAGGAGACCAAGCGCTCCCGGCTCGGGAACTGCGGTCAGCGTGATGGCCCCGGGGGTGTCGATGCCGTAGTCGATGCGGTAGCCGTCGAGAACGTCGCCTTGGCCGAGGCTGGCGAAGGTGCCGCTGATCGATCCGAAGCTGGCGATGGTGTAGACGTTGCCGATGGTGAAATCGCCGCTGCGCTGGAGGCTCAGGGTGGCCCCGCCGAGATCGAGGGCGCCGGAGACGGCGATGCGGTCGCTCTGTCCGCTGGTCGTCTCGAGCAGGTCGATCAACCACGTGCTGCCCGCGCTCGATGTGAGCGAACCCGAGAAGGAAAGATCGCCGATTCCTCCGTCGCTGCCTCCGGTGAGCGCTCCGCCCGAGAGCACCGTGGTCGCCCCGCCGACGGTCCCGGCGCCGCCGAGCGTCGCGCCGGAGTGGACGGTGACCGCGCCGGTGGCCGAGGACTGGTTCCCATCGACGAGAAGGGCGCCCGCGAGCACCTCGGTCGCACCCGTGTAGGTGCTGTCCCCCGAAAGGACGAGGGTGGCGCCTCCGGCCTTGGAGAGGGAGGCGCCGTTGCCCGAGATCGTGCCGCGGAACTCGCCCGCCGCCGTCTGCTCCACGGTGAGGGCGTGCCCGTCGGCGAGGGAGAGTTCGAGGGCGCCGCTGCCGGTGATCGTGCTGTCGAGGCTGCCGATGGTCTGGGCGGCGTTGCCGAGCGTCAGGGTCACGGTGTTGTTGATCGTAGTCATCGTGACCGCGCCGGTCGTGAGGTTCGACCCGGCGGCGACGGTGACGCTTCCGTTTTCGACGACGACATCGCCAGACCAATCGGGATTCGCGCCCTGCAGGACGAGTTCGCCTGCCCCGGTCTTGGTGAGGGTGCGTCCGGCGGCGGCGGCGAAGGCGCCCGAATGGGTGAAGGTGTTGCCGCCGGAGTTCACGTGGATGGTGGCGCTGTCGTCCAGAACGATCCCGCCGGAAAAGGAGTTCGCTCCGGTCTGCTGGATGCGCAGGGCGCCCTGCGAGCCGTCCCCGCCGCCGGCGAGATGGATGGCCCCGCCGGTCGAGTAGGCGCCCGCGACGTTGAAGCGGAGCTGCGCCCCCGACTCGACCGTGACTTTGCCCGAGCCCCCGAGGGCCTCGAT
>SLGN01000146.1 GCA_007123695.1 Verrucomicrobiales bacterium | reverse complement strand
CGGTCTGCCGGTCTGCCGGTCTGCCGGTCTCCCGGACGGTTTGCCGACCGACCGGTCCCGGAGAAACGAAAAAAACCCGCCCCGGGGGTTTCCGGGACGGGTCTTTTGGAAAAGTCGGCTTGGGTTCGGCGTTTCTCAGAAGGAGACCCTCGCTCCGACAAGGATCGAGTGGCTCGAGGGGCTGCTGTCGGTAGCGTTCGTGAAGTCGCCGAAGTCGGTCGTGAAGGACTGGCGGGAGAGCACGAGATAGCGATACTGGGTGAAGAGCGCGAGCCGCTCGGTGATGGGGAAGTCCACCCCGGCGATCAGTTGCCAGGCGAAGCCGTCGTCGCTGTCGCTGTAGCGGATCGTGTCGATGTCGCCGCGCATTGTCGTCCAGCCCCAGCCGATGCCGCCGCCGACGTAGCCCATCACGCCGCCCAGCGGGATCTCTTTGAGGTAGTTGACCATCAGCGCGGTGGTGGCGAGGTCGAAGTTCGCCGGAAGGAGGAAGTCCGAGTAGGTCAGCATGCTGACGCTGTTGTTCAGGTAGGTGCCTTCCAGCTCGAAGCGGCTGCCGCCGAAGAGGCCCGAGTAGCGTCCCACGCCGCCGCCGACGGTCCACCCCGCCTCGGGACTCCAGTTCATCGGGATGTTGAACGGGTCGATGCGGCCGGGCTGGAAGTCGTAGCCGCCCGGGTGGAAATCGAAGGCTCCGGTGTTGCGCCACGTGGATTGGAAGACGACTCCCCCGTATCCAAAAAAGTAGTTGTTGAAGGTCGGCGCAGGCGTGGCGATCGGCGCCTTCGGCAGGACCGACTTCGAATTCATGCGGAAGCCGTTGCCGGACTGCGCAGAGGCGGAGACCGCAGCAAGGGAGGCGGCAACCACGAGTAGGAAGGAGAACTTAGATTTTGGCTTTTCCATGAATTAAAACTAATACAAAAATTCTAGTAACTCAAAACATTTTTTCAAAAATTTATAATTTCCACATTGGTGGCGCCCCCTTGCCGTTCCTCACCCTTTTCCGGATGCTCCCGGCGGGGAAGCGTGGTTCTGTAGCTTCCCCCCTGCGACACCATGAACACCAGCGCCGCAAAACCCGGCTCCGCCTTCGCCTTGACCCTCGACGACTGGAGCGAGTGGATGGAAGCGCGCGGCCAGGGCAAGTTTCGAGCAAAGCAGCTCGTCGAATGGATCTACGGCAAGCGGGCGCGCGACTGGAGCGAGATGTCGAACCTGCCCGCGGGCCTGCGCACCGAGCTGGCCGCCGAGTTTTCCCTCGACCGCATCCCGGTCGTGCGCATTGCCGGATCGGAAGACTCGACCCGCAAATACCTGCTGCGGCTGCACGACGGGCGGCTCGTCGAGACGGTGCGGATCCCGGCCAACGTCCGCTTCGACGGCGGGCGCAGCGACCGCATCACCCTCTGCGTCTCCAGCCAGGTCGGCTGCGCCTACGACTGCAAATTCTGCGCCAGCGGACTGGCCGGCTTCACCCGCAACCTCGAGGTCGAGGAGATCGTCGGCCAGATCGTCGCGGCGGAGGAGGAATCGGGCGAGCCGGTCCGGAATCTCGTCTTCATGGGCATGGGCGAGCCTCTCGCGAACCTTTCGCGCCTCGTCAAGGCCATCACGATCCTCAACGCGCCCTGGGGCCTCAACATCGGGGCGCGCCACATGACCGTCTCGACCAGCGGGCTCGCTCCCCAGATCGAACGCCTCGCCGAGCTGCCCATCCAGATCCGGCTCGCCGTCTCCCTGCACGGCGCCAGCGACGAAGTGCGCGAGCGGATCATGCCGGTCAACCGCAAATACCCCCTCGACCGGCTCTTCGGCGCGCTGGAGCGCTGGCGCAGCCGCAAGAAGCAGAAGATCACCTTCGAATACATCCTCATCGAAGGCGTCAACGACTCTCCCGAGCAAGCCGCCCTGCTCGCGGCGCGGGCGCGGTCCCTCGACGCCAAGGTCAATCTCATCCCCTACAACACCGTCGAGGGCCTCGACTGGAGGCGCCCCGCCGAGCCGGTCCAGGAATCCTTTCTTCGCACCCTTGTCCGCGGAGGCGTCGCCGCGACCCTGCGCCGCGAAAAGGGCCACGACATCGCCGCGGCCTGCGGGCAGCTCCGCCTCCAGCAGGAGACGGTCGAGGGCATCGTTCCGGTGCCGTAGGGCGGATGGGGTGCCGTGTTCGGGCTGCTTGCCTGGGCCGACGGGGGAGTCACGGCGGCATCAATAGCCCACCGCCCGGGTGTCGGGCAGGCGCGGATCGGCCGCGCCCCAGCGGACCCCGCTGGTGGGATCGACGAGGATGGTCTCGGCCTCGCCCTGGAGGCTGCCGCTTTCCTTGGGCGAGTGGCCCATCGCCTCGAGCAACGCCACGGTGTCGGACGACAGCCCGTGTCGCTCGTAGACGAGGGTGTCGGGCAGCCAGTGGTGCGTCACCCGAGGGGCGCGCACCGCGTCCATCGCCGACATGCCGAAATCGACCACGTTGGTCACCACTTGCAGCACCGTGTTGATGATGGTCGGTCCGCCGGGGCTTCCGGTCACGAGGAAGAGCGCGTCGTCCTTCAGCACGATGGTCGGCGTCATCGAGGAAAGGGGGCGCTTGCCGGGGGCGATCTCGTTGGCGGGGCCCTGCATCAGGCCCGACTGGTTCGGCACGCCCACCTTCGCCGCGAGATCGTCCATCACGTTGTTCATCAGCAGTCCGGCGCCGGGGATGGTCACCGCGCTGCCGTAGCTGTTGCGGATCGTGTAGGTGTTCGCAACCGCGCTGCCTTCGGCGTCGACGATGGAGTAGTGCGTCGTCTCCAGCGACTCGCGCGGCCCCAGCCCCGGCTCGACCGACTCGCTCGGCGTGGCCCGGGCGGGGTCGTAGTCGGCCATGCGGCGGGCCAGGTAGTCCCGGTCGAGCATGCGTCCGAGCGGATTTTCGACAAAGGCGGGATCGCCGAGGTATTCGATGCGGTCGCAGAAGGCCCGCCGCATCACTTCGTGGAAAAGGTGGTATTTCGCCGCCGAGTTGTGGCCGAGACCGCCCACGTCGTGGGGCTCCAGCATTCCCAGCATCTGGAACAGCGTCGCGCCGCCCGAGCAGGGTGGGGGAGGGCACACGAGCAGATGGCCGCGGTAGGTCTGCCGCAGCGGCTCGCGCTCGATGGCGCGGTAGGCGCGCAGGTCCTCGCGGCCGATGGTGCCGCCGTTTTCCTCCATCGCCGCCGCGATCAGCTCGGCGGTGCGGCCTTCGTAGAATTCCCGGGGCCCCTCCTCGGCGAGGCGGGCCAGGGTCGCGGCGAGTTCGGGCTGGCGCCAGGTGCCGCCCGCCTTCCAGCCCGCGCCTCCGTTCAGGTAGATCCGCTTCGACTCCTCGAATCGCTCCAGCCGCGGGGCGGCCCGGCGCAGCGAGGACACCGCGCCGGGGGTGAGGACATGGCCCTCGGCGAGTCGCCGGGCCGGCTCGACCAGCTCGGCCCAGGTCACCCGGCCCGACCCGTAGCGCTCGAAGGCGAGGGCGAAGCCCGCCACCGTGCCCGGCACGCCGCTGGCCCGCCACCCGATCCGGGCCGAGCCCAGATCGGTGAGGACTTCGCCGTCCTCGTCCAGATACATGTCGCGGGTCGCCGCCGACGGCGCCTCTTCGCGGTAGTCGATCACGGTCTGGCGGTTCTCCTCCGCGAGATGCACGACCATGAACCCTCCGCCGGCGAGGTTCCCCGCGCTCGGAAACACGGCGGCGAGGGCCAGGCCCGTCGCGACCGCCGCATCGACCGCGTTGCCCCCCTTCTTCAGGATCTCCACGCCCGCCTCCGATGCCAGGGCGTGGACCGAGACGACCATGCCCTCCTCGCCCGGAACGGCTTCGAGATGGGCGCGGAGGGAGACAGGCGGGGCCAAGGCCAGCGAGAGGGCGAGAGAAAGGGCGGCGGCGGGCGGGAAGTGTCGTTTCATCGGTGGATGCGGAGCCCCCGATCCTAGCGAGAGACGCAACTCCGCGTCAAGCTCCGTCCCTCCGGGATTGATTTTGGCCGCGCTTTGGTTTATCGCCCCCCTTCCCGTTACGATTCTTTTGCCGAACCGCGAGGCCGACCCCGGGTCCCGCCAGCCCTGAACGACCATGTCCACCCCCACGATCCACTACACCAAGACCGACGAAGCCCCCGCGCTCGCGACCTACTCGCTCCTCCCCATCATCCGGGCCTTCACCAAATCATCGGGCATCGCGGTCGAGTGCCCCGACATCTCCCTCGCCGGACGCATCCTCGCCGTCTTCCCCGAATACCTCCGCGAAGACCAGCGCATCCCCGACCACCTCGCCGCCCTCGGCCAGCTCGCCACCACCCCCGAGGCGAACATCGTCAAGCTGCCCAACATCTCCGCCTCCGTCCCCCAGCTCAAAGCCGCCATCGAGGAGCTCCGGTCCCAGGGCTTCGCCCTGCCCGACTACCCCGACGAAGCCGCCACCGACGAGCAAAAGGACGTCAAAGCCCGCTACGACCGCGTCAAAGGCAGCGCCGTGAACCCCGTCCTGCGCGAGGGCAACTCCGACCGCCGCGCGCCCAAGGCCGTCAAAGACTACGCCAAGGCCAACCCCCACTCCATGGGCGCCTGGTCGCCCGATTCCAAGACCCGCGTCGCCACCATGGGCGCCGACGATTTCCGCTCCAACGAAAAGTCGGTCACCGTCGAGGAGCCGACCACGGTCCGGATCGAGTTCGTCGCCTCCGACGGCGCTGTCACCGTGCTCAAGGACGCCACCCCCCTGAAGGCCGGCGAAATCCTCGACGCCACCGTGATGCGCAAGGCCGCGCTCGTCGCCTTCCTCGAGGAGCAGATCGCCGCCGCCAAGGCCGAGGGCGTGCTCTTCTCCCTCCACCTCAAGGCCACGATGATGAAGGTTTCCGACCCCATCCTCTTCGGCCACGCCGTCGAGGTCTACTTCAAAGACCTCGTCGCCAAGCACCGCGCCACCCTCGACCGCCTCGGCGTCGATTTCCGCAACGGCTTCGGCGACCTCGTCGCCAAGATCGAGAGCCTGCCCGCCGACGAGAAGGCCGCGATCGAGGCCGACATCGCCGCAGCCTACGAGGCCGGACCCGACCTCGCGATGGTCAACTCCGACCTCGGCATCACCAACCTCCACGTCCCCAGCGACGTCATCGTCGACGCCTCCATGCCCGCGATGATCCGCACCTCGGGCAAGATGTGGAACAAGCACGGCAAGGAGCAGGACACCCTCGCCGTGATCCCCGACTCCAGCTACGCCGGCGTCTACACCGCCGTCATCGAGGATTGCCGCGCCCACGGCGCCTTCGATCCCGCCACGATGGGCTCCGTCCCCAACGTCGGCCTCATGGCCCAGAAGGCCGAGGAATACGGCTCCCACGACAAGACCTTCGAGATCCCCGCCGACGGCAGCGTCCGCGTCGTCGCCATCGGCTCCGCCGAATCTGAAATTTCAAATCCCGAATCTCAAATTCTCCTTTCCCACGAAGTGGCGAAAGGAGACATCTGGCGCGCCTGCCAGACCAAAGACGCCCCCATCCGCGACTGGGTGAAGCTCGCCGTGACCCGCGCCCGCGCCACCGGCGCCCCCGCCGTCTTCTGGCTCGACGAGGAGCGCGCCCACGACGCCGAGCTCATCAAGAAAGTCGGCGAATCCCTCGGCGATCACGACACCGACGGACTCGAGATCAAGATCCTCTCCCCCGTCGAGGCCACCGAATACAGCCTCGCCCGCCTCCGCCGCGGCGAGGACACCATCTCCGTGACCGGCAACGTCCTGCGCGACTACCTCACCGACCTCTTCCCCATCCTCGAGCTCG
>SLGN01000311.1 GCA_007123695.1 Verrucomicrobiales bacterium | reverse complement strand
TGGGCCGAGGGCCTCGCCTCGCTGGAGATTCCCCTGACCGAATCCGAGGACACCGGGGTCTACACCTTGCGCCTCCATTTCGCGGACCGCTCGCCGGCGCGTGCCCAGACCCCTCCGGAACGGACGTTCGAGATCGTCGCCACCGCCGAGGGGGGCGAACCGCGCCGGATTCCCGTGACTCTGAAGCGTGCCGAGGGCGACGCAGTGCAGCCCGTGATCGTTGAAATCGGGGATCTCGAGGTGTCCGGCTCCCTCCAGCTCGCCTTCGACGCGCCCGAGGGCGTCGATCTCTGCGCTCTGGAGGCGCTGCGCAACGAGTGAGCCGACGGAAGGCGCAGACGGCACCTCGAAAAATTCCTTTGCTCCCGATTCCCGCCTCCTCCGCTGCGGTCCCTCCTCGCATTCCCGCGAGGCGGCGCCCGCAGCCACGGCGGCGAACAACCCGAAAACCAATGAAACCGACCCGCTTCGCCCTTGTCGCCCTCGTCGCCGTACTTGCCGGACTTGCGCTCCCATCCCGCGCCGAGGACGGCGCGGTGCTCGTGGAAAACGGCGCGGCCCTGCCCATCGTTGTACCCGAGGACGCCGGTCCAAGAACCATCGAGGCGGCCGAGGTCCTTGCCGAACACCTCGAAAAAATGGGAGGAGTCCGCCCCGAAGTTGTCGTGGGCACGCCCTCGCCGCGGCCTCCGGGCGCCGTCTGGGTCGGATTCCAGACGGCGCTGGCCGAAGTCTTCCCCGGAACCGACTTCGAATTCCGCCACCCCGAGGAGATTCTCGTCCTCGCCCGGGGCGGCCACGTCGCCCTCCTCGGTCGCGACCGATGGGACCCCGAGTGGCCCACCGTTCCCGGCAAGGACAAGAAACCCGTCGCCAAGCAGTTCGAGGCGGGCACCGCCAACGCCGTCTACACCTTCCTCCAGGACCAGCTCGGGGTGCGCTGGCTGTGGCCCGGCGAACTCGGCGCCGACCTGCCCCGCAGCGAGCGCGTCGCCGTGGGCGCCGTCGAATACCGCCACCACCCGCGCATTCGCTCCCGCGGCGGCGTCTTTCATTTCTCCTCGCAGCTCAACACGCGCGGTTACGGGCGCGCCCACGAATGGACCCGCTTGCAGCGGCTCCAGCTCGACTCGCTCGACATCGAGGGCGGCCATGGCTTCGGCGACTGGTGGGAGCGCCACCACGAGACCCATCCCGACATCTTCGCCCTGCAGCCCGACGGGACGCGCAGCGGGCACCCCAACCCGCGCAATGCGAAGCTCTGCATGTCCAATCCCAAGGTGCCGGAACTCTGGCTCGCGGACGTCGAGGAAACGCTCGCCGCCGACCCGACCAGAACCGTCTTCAACGCCTCGCCCAACGACAGTTGGTCGACCGGCCACTGCGTCTGCGAAGACTGCTCCGCGTGGGACCATCGCGACGGCGAGCCGCGGCTCTTCCACTGGAAAGGCCACCGCGAGGAGCGTCCCGCCCTCAGCGACCGCGACGTCACCTTCGCCAACAAGCTCGCCGAATTGCTGGAGGCGAAACATCCCGGGCGCGGCCTCCGAATGCTCATGCTCAGCTACGGGCATTCCCGGCCGGCGCCGGTCGAGGCCCGCCCCCGCGAGAACGTGACCATGTCCATCGTCGCCAACTTCTTCGGACGCACCCACCTCGTCGATCGCGGCTCGACCCGCGGCGACACCTATCGCCAGCAGTTCGAAGCCTGGGCGGAGATCGTGCCGGCTATGTTCTGGCGGCCCAATACCAGCAGCCCCGCCGGCCGGCAGCAGGGCCTGCCCGACCTCCACATCCGCCAGACCGTCGAGGATCTCAAAGCCGTCGCTGCGGCCAACTGCATCGGCATCTACATCGACAGCGTCTGGGAGCACTGGGCCACCCAGGGGCCCCTCTACTACGTGATGGCCCAGCTAGTCTGGGATCCCGGGCGCGATGCCGAAGCGGTCCTCGACGACTACTACCGTCGCGGATTCGGGCCGGCCGCCGACGCCGTGCGGGCCTACTTCGAGATGTGGGAGAACGCGCGCATGGCCTATGTCGCCGAACACGGCGAGCGGGGTGTCTTCCACTTTCCGGTGCTCTACAGCGCGGAACGAATCGCCGAGGCCGAATCGCTGCTGAAGACCGCCGCCGAGGCCGCCGCCGACGCGCCGGGAGTCTACCGCGAACGGGTCGCCTGCGTTGCTGCGGGACTTTCGCACACCCGGCTGGTCATGGAAAATGCTAGGCTGATGCGGACCTACTGGATCGAGGCCGACGAATCGGTTGCGAAACAAGTCCTCGCGAACTGGGAGCGGATCGAGCAGGTCTGCAGCGAACACCCCTACGCGGTGAACTGGGGGCCCTGCCGACCTTTCACCGACCGCATGGTCGGCCTCCACCCCGACCATCCCAATCCCAAGGTCGGTGCGCGGCAGTTGCGCGACCTTGATCTAGATTGAGGGCGGGGTGCCCCGGTCGTGCGGACACTAGTCCTTCAGCGGAATGGCGAGGATGTCGCGGCGCCCGCCCGCGAAGACCTGCACGAGGAGGACCTCTCCTTCAAAGGCCTCAACGATCTTGCGCGCATCGGCAACGTTCTCGACGTCGGTCTGGTCGATCTGGGTAATCACCATCCCGGGCCGCAGACCGGCCTCGGCGGCGGCGGCATCGTCCTGCACGCTCCGCACTACGACACCATCCACCGAATCGTCGAGACGTAGGCTTTCGCGGGTGTTGTCGTCGAGGTCGGCGATGACGACGCCTTCGATCAAGTCCTCTTTTTCTCCGCTGCGGGGGCGGCTCGGTGCGGGTCCGCCGGCGAGCTGGTTGTCCTTGAGATCGCCGAGGGTGACCTTGAGCTTGCTCTTTTTGCCTTTGCGGACGATCTCGAAGACGGATTCGGTCCCGGGAGCGGTGTTGCTGATGTCGAGCCGGAGCTGCTGGACGCTCTCGACGGGCTGGCCGGCGTAGCCTACGATGAGGTCGCCGGGCTTCATTCCGGCAGCGGCGGCTGGCGTGTCTTCGCCGACCTCGGCGACGAGGACGCCGCTGCTGTCGTCGCGGCCGAGGGCCCGGGCCATGTTGGTGTCGACCTCGCGAAGGAACACGCCGAGGTAGCCGCGCTGAACCTCGCCTCCGCCGTCGAGGAGACGTTGGACGATGTTCAGGGCCATGTTCGACGGGATGGCGAAGCCGATTCCGATGTTGCCGCCGGAGAAGTTCGACTGGATCGCGGTGGGGATGCCGATGAGACGGCCGGCCGCATCGACGAGGGCACCGCCGGAATTGCCCCGGTTGATCGCGGCGTCGGTTTGGATGAAGTTCTCGTAGCCTTGGTCGATGATATTGAGGTCGCTGCGACCGACGGCGCTGATGATGCCGATGGTCGCGGTCTGGGAGAGCCCGAGCGGGTTGCCGACGGCGAGAACGACGTCGCCGATGTTCAAGGCGGAGCTGTCGCCGATGGTGATGTGCGGCAGGTTCTCGGCGTCGATCTTGATGAGGGCAACGTCGGTCTGCGGATCGGCCCCCACCACGGTGGCGACATATTCCTTTTTCTTGTCCGTGGGCAGCGTCACCTTGATCTCGTCGGCCTCGCCGACGACGTGGTTGTTCGTCAGGATGTAGCCGTCGGCGGTGATGACGACGCCGGAGCCGAGTCCCTGCTCGACGCGGCCGCCGCGGCCCTCGGGTCCGCGCTCGAAGAATTCGTCGGGGATGTCGGGGAACATGCGGCGGAAGAGATCTTCCTGCCGCTGGTCGCGCGGGCGTGCCTCGACCGCCTTGGAGGAAAAGACGGTCACGACCGTCGGCATGACCTTGCCGAGAGCCGGAGCGTAGGTGCTTGTCGCTCCGTCTTCGGTAACGGTGGGGGCCGGGTCTAGGACGAGTTTCTGTTCGAGCTCGGAAAAGGGAATTTCCTCGGACGAAACCGGAAGGGCGGCGCTTAGGAGTGCGAGGGGCAGGAGGAGGAGGCAGGCGTGTTTCATGGGGGGCTTCGGGAACTCTTGGAATTGACGCTACGTCCGTCGGGGCGCAATGTCGCAGATTGTTTCCTTGTAGAGCGAGCCTTACGTGCCGATCCGTCTATTTTTCCCGAGCTTTTCCATGGACCCCCTGATCTCCGATCCGCGCAGCGGCGGCGTAGAGCTTTCCGCATCCGAGCGCTCCCGCTACGCCCGCCACCTCATGCTGCCCGAAGTGGGCCCCGAGGGGCAGCGCCGTCTCAAGGCGGCGCGCGTGCTCTGCATCGGGGCGGGCGGTCTCGGATCGCCGGTGGCGATGTATCTGGCGGCGGCAGGGGTGGGGGAGATCGGCATCGTCGATTTCGACCGGGTCGACTTCTCGAACTTGCAGCGGCAGCTCCTGCACGGCACCGGCGACGTGGGCCGCCCCAAGACCGAATCGGCGGTGGAACGTCTCGCCGATATCAATCCGGAGGTGCGGGTCACGGTCCACGAGACGCGGCTTACCGCCGAAAATGCGGTCGCGATTGCCGAACCCTACGACCTCATCATCGACGGCACCGACAACTTTCCGACCCGCTACCTCTCCAACGATCTCGCCGTGCTCCTGCGCAAGCCGAGCGTCTACGGATCGATCCACCGCTTCGAGGGGCAGGTCTCGGTCTTCGCCCCGCATCTCGGCGGGCCCTGCTACCGCTGCCTTTTCCCGGAGCCGCCGCCTCCGGGCCTGGTCCCGAGCTGTGCCGAAGGCGGAGTCCTCGGCATCCTGCCCGGCATCGTCGGATGCCTCCAGGCGAACGAGGCGGTGAAGCTGCTGCTCGGCATCGGCGAACCCCTCGTGGGCCGCCTCGTCCACTTCGACGCGCTTGCGTTTCGCTTCCGCGAGATCAAATTGAGAAGCGATCCCCGCTGCGCCCTGTGTGGGGAATCCCCCGAAATCACCGAACTGAAGGAAATAGAATTTACTTGCGACATGAGCCAGCCCAACGTTCCGGAAATCGATGTGCATCAGCTCAAGGAGAGGATGGACAATCCCGCCCCCTTCGTCCTGCTCGACGTCCGCGAGCCCGCGGAGGTGGCCATCGCCAGCCTGCCCGGTGCGGTCGTCATTCCTCTGGGCGAGCTGCCGACGCGCCTCGGCGAGCTCGACCCCTCCGCCGAGACCATCGTCCATTGCAAAGGCGGAGTCCGCAGCGCCACGGCACTCGAGATCCTGATCGGGGCCGGTTTCACCGATGCCTGCCACGTGCAGGGCGGGATCGCCGCTTGGTCGAGGGAGATCGATCCCTCGGTGCCGCTGTATTGAATTGGAAACGAAGCGGTCGCGATGAAGCTTTCCCTTTCCGAGGAAGTCCTCGCGATGCTCGTCTGCCCAGTTTCGGGCCGGTCCCTGCGGGTCGCAGGCGCGGAGGAGCTGCCCGATTGGACCGCCGCCGAGCCCTTCGAGGGGGCGCTCGTGACCGACGACGGAGCGCGGGCTTACCCCGTGCGCGAAGGCTTGCCCGTGTTGGTGGAAAAGGAGGCTCTCGTCAAACGGAGCCGCAGGTCGGAGTGACGGCATCTGCCTCGGGCTGAAGCGCGTGGCTCGGGTGGAAGGTCGGGCTGCGATGGTTGGAATCGTTGCTTCCTGCGGTGGGCGGCAGTGCAACCGCTCCGAGGGTGGGGCTCGAAGGGGTTTAGCCTGAATAATTCACGAAACTGGGCAAAAAAAGGTGGGGATGTTTTTGTCACATTGATTATCAATGTGGTGCGAAAAAACAAAACCCATCCCCACCCGAAGCGGAGTTTTCCACGCAACCGCTGCTTTTCCAAGCGCCGAATCGCAAGAAAATCCGGGTCGCCTTCGACGAGCCCGAGGT
>SLGN01000488.1 GCA_007123695.1 Verrucomicrobiales bacterium | reverse complement strand
GAATCGGGCGACGGTCTCGCCGAAATCCAGAAGAAGCTGCGCGAGGAGACGGGGCTGAGCGTGACCTATCTCGAGACGCGATTCCTTCTCGAGGACCTTGCCATCGAGCTTCTTCCGACTCCCGCCCCCGAGCCGGAGAAGGCTGAGGCAAAGCCGGGCGACGGCGGCGCCGCTCCCGAAGGCGCCTCGGAGGACGATGGGGCCGGCTCGCCCGACGCCGTGCCGCCGGGGGGCGTCAAGGTCACCCTCGACCAGGTGCTGCGCCCCGGCGCTTTGCTTAGCGGAAAGGCCGACTTCGGCGGCGGCAAGGTCGTCTCGTGGTGGCTCGACCAGATGGGGCGCCTCGGCATGGACGGCGGCGATCCCGATTTCCGCCCCACCGAGGAGCAGGCGCGCTCGTTCCAGATGGAGTTGAGCCGCCTCGTCCAGCAGAGCGGATTCTAGCCCGCATTTCTCATACCCCTTCTGCTGCGACTTGCTGCGGCCCGCCGCCGCTTCGGTCCGCCCCGGATTTCCCTTGGACAGCATGCCATACAGCCCGGCGGGAAATCCGGGCCGCGCCTCGCGGGGACGCGTCCTCGCGGCGTCTCGCGACGAAAGGGTATGAGAAATGCGGGCTTGCAGGGCGCCGCCGCCGCCGGGCTCCCCTGCTTGGCGGCAAGAGCCGATCCGATCAGCGGGCGCCGGGGTCGGCGCCGAGGCCGCCGGGCTGGAAGTCCACCGGCAGGGCGAGGCGCGGGAAGGCCTTGAGGGTGAGGCTGAGGACCACGCCGTATTCCTTGTCGGTCTGGCGGTTGTCGCGCACGATGCCGCCGAGGCTCGCGGTCCAACTGGCGAGGTCGCGGTGAATCGTGTACTGCTGGAATTCGAGCGTGCCGTCGTCGGCCTCGAAGCGGTGCGCGGTGCTGAAGCCCCAGTTGTCGCTGAGCCGGGAGTAGGTCGTGACGGTGTAGAGATCGGAGTTTCCGAAGAAGGGATGGTCGTCGATGAAGTAGTGGCGGAGCCCGAGCTGGAACCACTTCGTGGGCATGAACATGATCCCGGTGGTGAACTCGGTGAAGTCGAGGACGTCGTTGAAGACCGGGACCTGCGCGGTGGTCGAGGCGGCGAGCCAGGGTAGGGGGCGCCACTCGAGTTCGGTGAACACGTTGGAGACGTTGCGGTCGAATTCCGGATCCTGGATGTAGGTGTCGAAGTAGTTGTTGAGGGTGAGCCACTCGTAGGAGGCGCCGTTGCGCATCGTGAACCATCGGTTCGAGACGCCGGCGCGGACGATCTGCCAGCTGCGGATGTCGTCGACGGTGGTGAAGAGCGGCATGTCGATGGGACGCAGCCGGGTCGTCGGGGTGAAGCGGTCGATGGGGCTGAATCGCCCGTTGAGGTCGTCGGTGCCGACGACGGAGTAGTAGACGTAGGGCCGGACGACGTGGAGCAGGCCGTCGAGGCCGAGGGCGCGGCTCTGCACGTGGGGCGAGCGCTTCGACATCTTGAAGGAGATGTCGAGACCGGCGTGGGTGAGGGTCCGGTCGATGGACCCGAATCCGGGGATGTCGAAGTTCGAGTAGTTGGTGTAGCCGACGCCGGCCTTGGGGATGACGTCGAGGAAGCCCAACTTCGTCGGGAAGAGGAACTCGTGGTAGGTGTGGAAGCGGTTGAAGCCGGAGGGCTCGACGATGCCGGCGAGGATGGAGTCGGTGTCGAGCTCCTCGCCGATGAGGCCGTAGGAGGTGAGTCCGTCGTAGAAGAAGCCCGAGTCGCCGATGGGCGTGCGGATGATGTCGAGGGCGAGCTCTGGCGACCTGGTGTCGGTCTGGAAGAACTCGTTTACCTGGAAGCGGCCCGTCAGCGAGATCTCGCCGCGCTCGAAGATCTTGCCAAGGTTGATGATGTTGTCCGGCCGCGGATCGATGAGGAACTCGTTGGGGAAGAAGTCTTGGTAGAAGAAGGCGTCGCTGAGGCGGTTGATGTCGAAGTCGAGGTAGAAAGTGTCGTCGTCGGAGCCGGGCAGGTAGACGCGGTGCTGCAGGTTGATGCGGTAGCGCTCGTTTGGCGGGGGATTGACCCGGTTGGCCCCGGTGAAGGCGAGCTGGGGGTTGTTGTCTTCGGCGTAGTAGAGGTTGAGCCGGCCGATGTTGGGGTTGTTTCGGAACTTGCGGTCGAAAAATTCGACGCCGCCGGCGAGACCGCGCTCGGAGCGGAAGTCGAGGTAGGCTTTGGCGTTGTAGTTCTCCCCCACCATGAACCCGTAGCGGTTGAGGACGAAGGCGCCCCAGGCGGAGTTCCAGCCGGGGGTGAAGTAGTAGCCGAGGTCCTCGTCGAGAGGCTGCACGTAGTAGGGGAACCAGAGCAGCGGAGTATTTCCGACGTGCACGCGGGCGCCGCGCATCACGATCTTGTCGTCGGGGTAGACCTCGAGCTTCTTGACCCTGATGTGGTAGTCGGGCGACGCGGAGTCGTGCGTGGTGAAGTAGGCGTCGTGCATGACGATGGGATCGCCGCTTCCTTCCTCTGGCCGGAGGACGTCGTCCGAGGAGATGAACACGGGCTCCAGCGCGCTCTTGAACTGGCTCGTCGTCGTCTCGCCGGTGTGGATGTTGTAGATGATCTCCTCGGCGTCGATGACCTGGCCGTCTTGGAGAATCCGCACGTTGTCCCGGGCGAAGATGTTCCCGGTGGAACTGTGGTACTCGATCTGGTCGGCCCGGATCGTGACGTTTTCGTAGGTGACCTCGACGTCGCCCCAAGCCTTGGCGATTCCCAGATTCTCGTCGTAGTCGCTGAAATCGGCGCGGATGTCGAGCCGCGACGCACCGCCCACGGCGTCCTGGGCCTGGGCAGCGGAAGGCAGCAGGACAAGCGCGAGGAAGGCCCCGACGCACTGCGACAGAACTCCTTTCGGGATTGGATGCTTGGTGTTCCCTAGAATCAAGACACTCTCAGGCGGTTGCGGGGAGGGGACAAAGACCTTTCCACCACGTCTCATTTACTCGCATCTTCCTGAAAAACCAGAGGATTTTTCGGATTTGCGAGCCGTTCTCAAGCAGTTGAATCACTGCGAAATCTGCCATCAGTGAGAGCGTTTGTCCATGCGGGAAAGGGGTTCGCGGAGGTCCTTCGAGCGGCTTCGGTCGGTTCTCCACCTGACGGAAACGCTTGGCCGGGCCGGTCCGACCTTGAATCACCGGGATTTTTCGGCATTTCCGCGCGAATCGGACATTGCCTGATCTGCCGCATCGGTTCAAGATTGGCGGGATGAAAGCCGCCTTTTCGTTCCTCTTCGCCGCCTTCGCCACCCTGGCCGTCCCGCTCCACGCCGAAAAACCGAACATCGTCTTCGTTCTTGCCGACGACATCGGCTACCGCGAGCTCGGCTGCTACGGGCAGGAGAAGATCCGCACGCCGCGGCTCGACGCCCTCGCGGCGGCGGGCATGAAATTCACCCGGGCCTACGCCGGCAACGCCGTCTGCGCGCCTGCCCGCTGCGTGCTGATGACCGGGCATCACCCCGGCCGCGCCCGCGTCCGCGACAACCGCGGGATGCAGCCGGAAGGCCAATTCCCCCTGCGGGCGGAGGACCGCACCGTCGCGGAGCTGCTCCAGGCGGAGGGCTACGTCTGCGGCGCCTTCGGCAAGTGGGGCCTCGGCAACATGGAGTCGGCGGGCAACCCGAACCAGAAGGGCTTCGACCGCTTCTTCGGCTACAACTGCCAGTCGCACGCCCATTCCTACTATCCTGACTGGCTCTGGAGCGACGGCGAGCGCGTTTCCCTCGCGAACAGTCCGGCCATTCCCGGCCATGCCGGGCTCGAGCCGGGCGACGATCCGGCGGATCCGCGGAGCTACGACCGCTTCAAGGGCGAGGAACATTCGGCCGACCGCATTCACGAAGAGGCTCTCCGCTTCCTGAGGGAAAACCGCGATCGGCCCTTTTTCCTCTACTATCCGAGCACGCTTCCCCATGTCGCCCTCCATGTGCCCGACGAGGAATTGGAGCCCTACTTGTCCCTGGGATGGAACGATCCGCCCTTCACCCGCGAGAGCGGACGGGGCTACACGCCGCACTTCACCCCCCGCGCCGCCTACGCGGCGATGATCACCAAGCTCGACACCCAGGTCGGCGAACTCGTCGACGCTCTCGAGGAGCTCGGGCTCTCGGAGAACACTCTCGTGGTCTTCACCTCCGACAACGGCACGAGCCATCTTCGCGACGAGGTCGACTACGGGTTTTTCGCCAGTGTCGGGGAGCTGCGCGGGCTGAAGGGCGATCTCTACGAGGGCGGCGTGCGCGTGCCCCAGATCGCGGTCTGGCCGGGGAAGATCGCGCCCGGAACCGTCAGCGACCTCGTCACCGGCTTCGAAGACTGGCTGCCGACGATGCTGGAGCTGGCCGGCGCGGCGGAGAGGGTGCCCGAGGAGATCGACGGCATCAGCATTGCCGCGACCCTGCTCGGGCGGGGGCAGGAGGAGCGGCCCTTTCTCTATCGCGAGTTTCCCGGCTACGGGGGGCAGCAGGCCGTCTGGCTCGGATCGCGCTGGAAGGGAATCCGCACCGGATTGAAAAAGCGCGGCGAGGAGCCTTCGTTGCGGATCGAGCTCTACGACTTGGAAGCCGACCCCTCCGAATCGAAGGACGTGGCCGCAGCCCACTCCGAAATCGTCGCCGAAATCGAAGCGCTCATGAAGAGCGAGCGGGTTCCCAGCGAGGATTTCCCGATTCCGGTGCTCGACGCCCTTCACGACTGATCCCGGCGCGATGTCCGAGTCCGAAACGAGCGGGCGATCCGATGCGCCGAATGGGGAAAATCGGGAGACGACCTTCCGCCAGCGGGTCTGGCGCATCGTTTTCCTTTCGGACACCCCGGCGGGACGCGCCTTCGACGTCGCCCTGCTGTGGCTGATCGCCATCAGCGTGATGGTCGTGATCTTCGAGACCGCGCCCGAGTTCAAGCCCTACCGCGACGTGTTCGTCGCCGCCGAATGGATCTTCACGGTGCTGTTCACCATCGAGTACATCGTCCGGATCTGGGTGGTCCGCAACCGGCGGGCCTATCTCTTCAGCTTCTACGGCATCATCGACCTGATCTCGATCCTGCCGTCCTACCTCACCTTGCTCCTGCCGGGTCTCCAGCACGTCCTTGTGGTGAGGATCCTGCGGATGCTGAGGGTCTTCCGCATCCTCAAGATGACGCGCCATCTGGGCGAGGCGAACCTGATCATCAACGCGATGCGCCACAGCCTACCGAAGATCACGGTCTTCCTCTTCATCGTCTTCGCCGTGACGGTGATCCTCGGCACGGCGATGTACGAGATCGAGGGCGTGGTGGCGGGCAACGAGGGCTTCAGCAGCGTGCCGGAATCGATCTACTGGGCCATCACCACGATCGCGACGGTCGGCTACGGCGACATCGTTCCGATCACTCCGGCAGGCAAGACCATCGCCACCATCATCATGCTGACGGGATACGGCATCATCGCCGTCCCGACGGGAATCGTCACCGCCGAACTGAACCTGAGCCTAGCCCACATCCGCCTCGACGACCGCCGCTGCGGCGAGTGCGGGCACGTCGGCCACGATTCGAAGGCGCGCTACTGCAAGATGTGCGGCCGGGCTTTGTGAGGTTCCCGGCGGGGAACTCGCAACGGTCTCCCGCACGAAAAAGGGCGGATCTTGCGATCCGCCCCTTCCGGTTTCGGGAAGATTGAGCACCGGGGGATCGGACCCCGGTGCGAACGGGATTCAGCGCACGCGGAACTGAATCTGGGCGCGATCGACGATCCCCGGATTGGCGACCGCGGTGGCGCGGATGTTC
>SLGN01000234.1 GCA_007123695.1 Verrucomicrobiales bacterium | reverse complement strand
TTGTCTGTCATGAGGACGGTTGGAAATCGTCTGGGGAGACCTTTGTGGGAGATCGGAAGAGGTCGGAGGGGGTTGCGGAATCGAAACTTCTTGCGGGGGAGGGAGTTTCTTCTGGACGGATCACTCGGGATTTCCGACTCTGGGACTTTTGACTCCCGATTCGTTCCTGGCCGCCCCTCCTCCTCTCCTCCTCCGTAGTCCATGAAACACGCCTCTCTTGCACTTTCACTTGCGCTGGCATTCGCCGCCGCTTTTCTCGTGTCTTCCGCCGGTGGCGAGGATTGGCTCCATTGGAGGGGACCCGATGGCAACAGCGCCGCTGCCTCCGGAGCGAATCCTCCGCTCTCTTGGAGCGAGACGGAGAATGTGGCTTGGAAGGTGGCGGTGCCGGGCAGGGGGTCGGCTTCTCCGGTGGTCTGGGGGGACCGAATCTTTGTCGCGACCGCAGTTCCGGCGGATGCGGACGCGGGTTCGGAACCCGGGGAAGGATCTGCGCCTTCTACGCCGTCTGCGCCGCGCGGCGGGCGGGGCCGGGCCGAAGGGGGCGAGGGATCGGCGGGCGTGCGGCCCGGGGGACGGCGCGGGAGAGGCGGCAGCCGAGGAGGCGGCGAGACGGCGATTTCGGTGCAGCGGTTCACCTTGCTCTGCTACGACCGGAGCAGCGGCAAGCTGCTGTGGGAGCGGGTCGCGGCGGAGACGCAGCCGACCGAAGGGCACCATCACGACCACGGCTTCGCCTCCGCTTCGCCCATGACCGATGGCGAGCGGGTCTACGCCCATTTCGGCTCGCGGGGGATTTTCGCCTACACGCTGGAAGGAGAACCCGCATGGGCCTACACCGAGTTCGAACCAATGCGGACCCGCTCGGGCTTCGGCGAGGGCAGCAGTCCGGCTCTCCACGGCGACACTGTTCTCATCCCTTGGGACCACGAGGGCGATTCCTACCTCCTCGCCCTCGACAAGAAGAGCGGGACCGCCAAATGGAAGGCGGCACGACCCGGAGAAACAACCACTTGGGGTACTCCTCTCGCGGTGCGGCACGAGGGACGGACACAGGTGGTTCTTACGGGGCAGGGCTACGTCCGATCCTACGATCTCGAGACCGGAGAGGAACTCTGGCGCTGTTCGGGGCAGACCGAGCGCCCCGTCGCGTCGCCGGTCTCCCTTGGCGAACTCGTTTTCGTCGGCAGCGGTTTTCGCGGCGCCTACCTCGGAGCGTTCCATCTCGGCGGACGCGGCGATCTCGGAGGAAGCTCCTCGGTGGTTTGGAGCGTCGATCGCAACACGCCGGACATCCCTTCCCCCGCCTTGTCCGACGGGCGGCTCTACTACCTCGCGGGCCGCGAGTGCGCCGTGACCTGTCTGGACGCCCTCACCGGCAACGTCCACTTCGAGCGCGAACGCATCGACGGGGTCGGTCAGGTCTATGCCTCTCCCGTGGCTGCGGGCGGACATCTCTACATCTTCGGACGCGACGGCACGGCGGCGGTCATTCGGGATTCGGAGGAGTTCTCGCTCGTCGGGCTCAACCGGCTCGGCGAGGGCGTCGATGTCACGCCCGCCGCCACGGGCGGCGATCTCATCGTCCGGGGCGAACGCCACCTCTACCGCATTTCCGCGACGGAATAGCTCCGTCCGGAAGCCTTGCCGAGCTGGCCGCGAATCTCGCGAACCGGTTCCCGGCGAAGACCTCTCGACCGTTCGGCGGGGTCCCGGCGGTTCCGCCGAAGCTCACGCCTCGGATGGCGGATCTTGCTCCGTTTCGGGCGAACGCTGCTCCAGCCACGCGAGCGCTTCCTCGCGGCTGGCGAAGACGCCCTCGAGCTGCATGTCGTGGGCTTCGGCGAGGGCCGCCCCGAGTCCGGGGCCCGGCTTCCAGCCCCTCGCGACGAGGTCGCCCCCGTTCACGAACCATTGCGGCGGCAGCGGAGCGTTCTCGAATTCCCGCTGCTTTTGAAGCAGGAATTCATGGTTGCCGAGCTGTCCGTTGCTGCCGAGGCAGTCGGCGCGGTGCAGGGCGAGTTCGTCGTCGAAACCGGGCCGGGCCATGAAGCGCTTCAGCTTGGAGGTCCGCATCTGCTGCACGCCGATGAACTGCATGTGGTGGCCCACGGCGGAGACGACGGCATCGACGACGGCGTTGGAGTAGCGGAGCCGTCGCAGGATGGATTCGGCCATCTCGGCGCCGACTTTGTCGTGTCCGTGAAAGCGGATGCGGCCTTCGGCGGGATCGAGGGAAAAGGTCGCGGGCTTGCCGATGTCGTGGAGCAGCGCGGCCAGCACGAGAGGCAGTCCCGCGTCGGGGGGGAGGTGGGAAAGGACGAGGCGGGTGTGGACGAAGACGTCGCCCTCGGGGTGGAACTGGGGCGGCTGCTCGCATCCCCGCAGGGCGGGAATTTCCGGAATGACCGCCTCAATCAGCCCGCTGCCGACGAGCAGGTCGAAGCCGCGGACTCGATTCGGGCTCAGCCAGATCCGGTCGAGTTCCTCGCGGATGCGCTCGGGGCTGATCTCGACGATGCGCGGCGCGGTCTCGCGGATGGCCTGCCAGGTGGCGGGTTCGATCTCGAAGCCGAGCGCGACGGCGAAGCGCACCGCGCGGAGCAGGCGCAGGTAGTCCTCGCGGAAGCGGTCGCGCGGTTCGCCGATGGCCCGGATCCGCCCGGCGGCGAGGTCTTCGCTGCCGCCGACGTAATCGACGACGCGTTCCCCGACGGGATCGTAGAACATGCCGTTCACGGTGAAGTCGCGGCGCCGTGCGTCGGCCTCGGCGGTGGAGAAGACGACCGAGCTCGGATGGCGTCCGTCGAGGTAGGCGCCATCCTCTCGGAAGGTGGCGATCTCGAAGGAGTGTCCTCCGCGCCGCACCATCATTACCCCGAAATGGGCTCCGATCGGCTCGGCGCGGGGAAAGAGGCGCGCGATCTCGGCGGGATGTGCCGAGGTCGCGATGTCGTAGTCCTTCGGCTCGACCCCGCGCAGCCGGTCGCGGACGCAGCCGCCCGCGAAGAGGGCTTCGTGCCCGGCCTCGCGCAGCTCCCGGACTACGGAAAGGGCGGTCTCCTCCATGGATCGGGGCCGCTGGCTCATGGCATGCGGATGCCGAGGTCGGCGGCGGTGACGTTGCGGACGCCTCCCTGCGGCTTCATGTCGTCGAAATGCCACCATTCCGACTCGATGGTGCGGAAGCCCTGGCGCCGCATCGCGTTTTGGAGCAATTCGAGGCGGCGGGCCACCTCGGGATCGCCGCCGCGGTATTTCGAGGCGGCGCGGGGGGAGAACTCGTCGAAACGCGAGGGCATGGCGACCTCGTTGCCGTCGAGGCGCACCAGGGTCAGATCGATGGAGACGCCGTAGCAATGCCACGAGAGGCCTTTGCTCGGCGGCACCACGAAACGTTCGTCGCGGACCGCGTCCCAGAGCGCTTGATGGGCCTCGGGCGGCCGCCAGGCGTCCCAGATCTTGAGGGCGTAGCCGTGCTCGGCGAGCTCCTTGGCGACGAGGCGCAGCTTCGCGGCGGTGGAGCGGTGGACGAGACAGGGCAGGTCGGCAGGGTAGAGCGGCTTGCCTGCGGCGGAGGTCACCTTGTAGCGCATGTCGATCCGCGCCTCCGGCACCGCCGTCTCCATCGGGACGAGGAGGTAGCGCTTGGCCTTGCGGGCGACGGCGGCGTTCCGCTCGCGCTTCAGCCACGAGACCTGCCCGCCGCTGACGAGAGGGTAGGAGAGCAGCAGCACGAAGAGGGCGGCGACAAGGCGCGGGACGGGGCTCATGGGGGAAGGGAGGGGAGTCAGCTTAATCCTGAATTTGAGGGAAGCCAAGCGGGGTTGGGGTCGGGGTTTTGGGGCTGCTCGGGCGAAGCGGGTAGTCGATGCCGATAGCGGAGTCCGCCCCTGTGCCTGGTGCGGGCACGAGAGCTGAGACGTCAAGGTGGCCTTCTCCTGCGGTGGACGGTTTCTCGCCACCGGCCCCAAGGAGGGGGCTGCACGCCTCTGGGACGCCGCATCATCGGGCCTGTCGCCATCGATTGGGCGGCGGTGCTCAACAGGGTGCGCTCCTCGACCCGACAGGGTTCGCTCTCCGATCCAGTCAGTTTTGTCCGGCCACGGACTCCGCAGTGGGGGAGCCCGGATCCGAGTGCAGAAGGGCCGCGCGGCCTTTCAGGGCAGCGGTTCGCGGGGGATTCGCTGTTTCCCGAAGATGCGGCGGCCGAGTCTCTTGAGCGGGCTGGAGTCGGTCTCGATGTCGCGGACGACCTCGTCGCGGTGTCGGATGGTGGGGACGCCCGGTTCGGGGAAGGTTTCGGCCGCCTCGGCCCCGACCTCGGTGCGCACGTCCTCGTCGTAGCTGGCGAAGGTCGCGTCCTGGTCGCTGCGGACGACGACGGGCTGGATGAAGATCATGAGTTCGGCGCGGGATTTCGCGAGGTTCGAGTTCCGCGCCGCCGCTCCGATCACGGGAATGTCCTTGATGATGGGGATGCCGCTGTTTTGCTCCTCGCGCGAGTCGGCGATGAGGCCGCCAAGAATGATGGTGGAACGGTTCGCCACGGAGACGGTGGTGTTGAGCTCCTGCTTGCCGATGATGGGGATCTCGTTCTGGTCGATGACCTGCTGGCCGACGACGCGGTCGTTGATCTGGACGATGTCGAGGGTCACTTCGTCCTGCTCGTTGATGGTGGGCAGTACCTCGAGTTTGAGCACGACGTCCTTGTAGGCCACGGTCGAGCGGACTGCGTTGGGGTTGTTGGTGTCGGTCAGGGCGGTCTCGGGGTAGGGGACTTCACGACCCGAGGTGATCTCGGCGCGCTTTCCGTTCTGGGTGTAGACGACGGGCCGCGAGAGGACCTTGAAGCGCTGGGTCGTCTCCAGAGCCGTGACGATGACGTCTAGGGATTCGCCGATCTGGCCGTAGAAGTTGAGGCCGGCGGCGGGGCCGAAGGGGGTGGTCGTGAACATGTCGGCGATGTTGGCGATGTTGCCGCCGTTGATGATGTCGGGCCGTCCGTTGATGTTGCCGCCGCTGAATCCGCCGGCGCGGGGGTTGCTGCCGCTCCACCTCGTGAAGCGCTGAATGAAGTCGATGCCGAGCTGGGTGTCGTCGGCGAGCGTCAATTCGCCGATCACGGTGGCGAGATAGACCTGCACGGGGCGGCGGTCGAGCCGGTCGATCATGTCGAGCACGATTTCCTCGGATTCGCGCGTGCCGGAGACGATGATCGAATTCGACTGGCGGTCGGCGATGACTCGGGTCTTGCCGACGAGGACGGAAATCGGGGCGACGTCGTCGATGGGGAAGGCGATCTGGTCGGCCCGTCCCCCCACCTCGTCGCCGGTCTGCTGGATCCGGTTCTGCTGGTTTTGCTGGGTGCGGGCGGTGCCGGTGAGGGTGGCGAGCTGCGAGGAGGTCACGGGCGTGGGGCGGGTCTGGATCTGCCGCCCGCCCGGCAGCATGGTCTCGCCGGTGCCCGTGTCCTGGAGTACATCGACGAGGACGGGAAGGATGTCGTTGGCCTTGACGTATTTCAACATGCGCTCGACGGGCCGGTGCGCGGCGAGGGGGCGGTCGAACTGCTTGATGAGGTCGAGGACGTAGGCGGCGTCGCTGGGCGAGGCGACGATCATGATGCGGTTGAGGCGGTCGTCGGGAATGAGCTGTGCGGCGGGCTGCTCGGCGGTGCCGACGCCGTTCATGACGTTGCGGGAGCGGTCGTTGCCGCCCCGCTGCGCCGCGCCGCCGCTTCCGGCGCCCTGCTGCTGGCCGGCGCCCTGCTGCTGGCCGCCGCCTTGCTGCTGGCCCTGGGGTGGGGCGCCGGGCGTG
>SLGN01000154.1 GCA_007123695.1 Verrucomicrobiales bacterium | reverse complement strand
TATTTTTAATGATATCTAATGAAGTAAAGCAAGATTTAATCAAAAGATTTGGTAGTGTCGAGCAGGACACCGGACGCCTCCTCTGGCGTCGCCATTGGCCCGACGTCTTCCTTTCCTTCACCTCGCCCCTCTACCACGAGGGCAAACTGCTCGTGCCCCAGGCCGGCATGCGGAGGTCGCTCGTGCGCTGCCTCGACGCCGCCACCGGCGAGATGCTGTGGGAGGCGCCCTTCACCGGATCGCCGAGTTGGAGCCGCCAGTTCCCGCCCGTCGTTCATGGCAATCTCGCCATCTACGCATCGGGCGACGGCGAATACGCCGCCCAGGGATCGGAAAAGTTCTTCACCTTCGGCGGAGAGCCCGTCGTGCCCGAGGACGGGCGCGAGGTCATGAGCTTCATCTACTCCAACGACAACCCCTACTACCCCAAGAACCACCGCCCCCGCCTCTGGGCCTGGGATCTCGACACCGGCGAGGTCGTCTGGGAAAAGGATTTCTCCGAATTCGGTAGCGGCGGCAACGACTGCGGCATCTGTCTGCACGAGGGGCGGCTCTACTACTCCGTCTTCTTCGGCTACGCCGCCGAGGAGAAGGCCCGGCGCGGGCTGCCCGCCGACCACAACGGTCTCACCGCCCGCATCGACCCCGCCACCGGAGAGGTCGAATGGCTCACCCACGACTACTACGTCACCTCCAAATGCACTCTCAGCGCCCGCGACGGGAGGCTCTACATCGGCGGGAACAACCGCCCCCGCGAGGGCACCGACGACCGCCACGTCTGGTGCATCGACACCGAAACCGGCGAGCTGGTGTGGCAGTCCGATCCCGTCAGCTCGGCCCTGAACGTCGTCACCGTGGGCGAACGTTTCGTCTTTTCCAACGCCCTGCGGGGCAAGGGCAACGTCTTCGACCGCGAGACCGGGCAAGTCGTCTTCAGCATCGAGACGCCCTACGCCTGCTGCCGCTTCACCATGTCCGAGCCCTACGTGCTCGGCGCCAACATGGACATGATCGACCTTTCGCAGGAGGGCAAGCTCGTCTCCACCGGTCCGGCGATCGACTCGCGCGAATGCCTCGGGGCCGTCGTCTCCAACGGGCGCATCTTCTACACCTCGCAGGCCAGCGGCATCGTCGTCTCCCAGACCTACGGTCCCGAGTCCGCCGAGCTGCCGCCGGCTTGGGAGGTTCGTTAGGAGCGGCCCGTGCAATCGAGGTTTCGACCGCGAAGGGTCGCGAATTCACACGGATTCCCGATCGCGGAAGAGCTTGCGCCGGGGAAATCCTTGGCCATTCGTGGTCTCCAACGAAGCAAATTCCGCAACCCCCGCTCTTTCCGGGTGAATTCCGCAAACCTCCCCGCATGACTCCCCACGAAACAGACGCCGCCCCCTTTCGCATCGGACTCGTCGGCATGGACACCTCGCACGTGCCCGCCTTCACCAAGCTCTTCCACGACCCCGTCGCCGACGGCGACCTCGCCGGATTTCGCGTCGTCGCCGGGCTGCCCGACGGCAGCGACCTGCCCATGAGCAAGGACCGCATTGCCGGCTTCACCGAAGAGGCCCGCGCCCTCGGCGTCGAGATCGTCTCCACCGTCGACGAGCTTGTCGAGCGCTGCGACCGGCTCATGATCGTCAGCGTCGACGGCCGCATCCACCTGCGCCAGGCCCGCGAGCTTTTCGGTCGGGGCCTGCCCGTCTTCGTCGACAAGCCCGTTGCCGGTAACCTCTCCGAATGCCTCGCCCTTGCCGATCTCGCCGAGCGCACCGGCACCCCTTGGTTTTCCTCCTCCTCGACCCGGTTCGGCGAAGGAGTCGCCGCGCTCTCCTCCCGGCCCGATCTCGGGTCCATCCGCGGGGCGACGAGCTGGGGGCCGCTCGCCTACCAGGTCGGCATGCCCGAACTCTACTTCTACGGCATCCACGGGATCGAGGCCCTCTTCGCCGCCATGGGGCCCGGCTGCGAATCCGTTTCTCGGAAGAAAGGCCCCGTCCACGACCTCGTCGTCGGAACTTGGAACGGCGGTCGCGTCGGCGTCTACCGCGGCATCGTCGGGGCCACCGCCGGATACGGCGTCACCGCCTACGGCGAGCGCGGCTTCGCTACCGTGACCGAAGAGCCATCCTACGAAGCCCTGTGCCGCCGCATCGGCCGGTTTTTCCGGATCGGCGAGATCCCCGTGGCCCCCGCCGAGACCCTCGAGATCTACGCCTTCATGGAAGCTGCCGACGAGAGCCTCGCACGTGGCGGCGCCGAGGTGAGCCTCGCCGAGACGACCGCCCGTTCCGCCAACAAATCCCGCTAAACCGTCGGCCCCGAAGATGTTGTCGTCGGTTTGATCCCTCTTGCCATTATTTTGGTCTGCTCCACTTGCTCCTCGTGCATCGAACTCTGAAACTCAAGCCAACCCCATGCCCTCCTTCTCCGTCAACGACCGCACGTACTCGCCGCCCGACCGCCCCGTTGCCGTCCTCTGCCTCGACGGATCGGCCGACGAATACTTCGATGCCGCCCTCGCCCGCGGGCTGATGCCGAATTTCGCCAGGATCAGCGTCGCGGGCTGGCGCGGATTCGCCCGCGCGGCGATGCCGACCTTCACCAACGTCAACAACAGCAGCATCGTCACCGGCGTGCCCCCCTCGGTCCACGGGATCGGGGGCAATTTCTTCCTCGATCCGGCCACGGGCGAGGAGGTGATGATGAACTCCTCGAAATTCCTCCGCGCCGAGACGATCTTTCCCCATGCCCAGCGCGCCGGGCGAAAAGTGGCGGTCGTGACGGCGAAGGAGAAGCTGCGCGACATCTTCGCGAGCGGGCTGATCGAGGAGGGCGGCATTGCCTTTTCCGCCGAGCGGGCCCGCGAGGCCGTCCCCGAGACCCACGGCATCGGCGAGGTCGAGGCCCTCGTCGGACCGACCCCCGAAATCTACAGCGGCGACGCGAGCCTCTACGTGCTGAAGGCGGGCGTGGCCCTGCTGGAGAGCGGGCGGGCCGACTTCCTCTACCTCAGCACGACCGACTACATGCAGCACAAGTATGCGCCAGAGGCCCCCGAGGCGCTCGAGTTCTACGCGGGCATCGACGCAGAGATCGGACGCCTTCTCGCACTGGGGGCGGTCGTGGCCGCCACCGCCGACCATGGCATGTGCGCCAAGCAGCGGCCCGACGGTTCGCCCAACGTGATCTATCTGGAGAACGAGCTGACGGAGGCCTTCGGCGAGGGCTTCCGCGTCATTCTGCCCATCACCGATCCCTACGTCGCCCACCACGGCGCCCTCGGGTCCTTCGCCCAGGTCCACCTGCCCGCGGGGCTGGAGGCGTCGAAGGTCCGCGATTGGCTGCTGCGGCGCGAAGGCGTCACCGAATGCCACGAACGGGCCTTGGCGGCGCGGCTGATGGAGCTGCCCGAAGACCGCATGGGCGACCTCGTCGTCGCGAGCGGGCGCAGCGTCGTCCTTGGCCGCACCCCGGCCTACCACGACCTCGGCGCCCTCGCCGGCGCCCTGCGCAGCCACGGCGGCCGCTACGAGGAAATGGTGCCGCTCCTCTTCAGCGAGCCCTTGAACGAAGCCTATGCCGCCCGCGTCGCCGGCGACGTCCGCAACTTCGACATTTTCGAGATCGCCTGCAACGGAATCAAGTGAGGGGAGGCGACCCTCCCATGACCCGCCTCCCAGGCATCAGCGCGAACCAGCGCAAATCAGCGGTCCCGTAGTCCATGGCCTCGCCCGACATCAGCGGCCCCGGCTTTCTCCGCGCCCGTCGCCGGGCGCTGGGCGCGGTGATGTTCTGCTACCTCTTCTACTACACGGGGCGGCAGACCTTCGGCTTCGCCATTCCCGGGATCCAGGCCGAGCTGGGGTTGGACAAGCAAACGCTCGGCTGGATCAGCGCCTCCATGCTCTGGACCTACGCCATCGGGCAGATGGTCAACGGCAACCTCGGCGACAAGTTCGGGGGGCGCCGCATGATGTGCCTCGGGGCCGTCTCTTCCTTCATCCTCAACTGGCTCACCAGCTTCGGGATCGGATTCCGCTCTCTCGCCGCCGCCTGGGGACTCAACGGGCTCGCCCAGAGCATGGGGTGGGCTCCGGGCAGCCGTCTCGTCGCGAACTGGTTCGGCCCCCGCGAGCGGGGGAAGGCCTTCGGCTGTTACGTGCTCGCGGCGGGGCTTTCCTCGGTCCTTTCCTTCGTCACCTCGCTCGTCGTCCTCGACGTGCTCCAGCTCGACTGGCGCTGGATCTTCCGCCTGCCCGTTTTCCTGATGCTCGCGGGCGGACTCGTCGTCTGGTTCATCGCCCGCGACCGGCCGACCGACGCCGGATTTCCCGACCTGGTCGACGAGGAGGAAGCGGCTCCGGGTCCAGCTGGCGGCGAAACCGAGACCGCCTGGCAGCGCTACGGGCTCGCCCTGCGGAACGGGCGGCTCCTCCTTGCCGCCCTCGCCATCGGATTCCAGAACACCGTCCGCTACGGCCTGCTCATTTGGGTGCCGGTCTACTTTCTCGGAGAGGATTTCAAGGACGACCCCTACGGCAAATGGATCAGCGTCTCCCTGCCCGTCGGCATGGCCCTCGGCGCCCTGACGAGCGGGTGGATCTCGGACCGGTTCTGCGGGTCCCGCCGCAGCGGCGTCATCGCCGCCTTCATGGTGCTCGCCGCCATCGCCGCGATGGGCATGTACCTGCTGCCGCCGGGGCACCGCCTCGGCGTGCCGGTGCTCTTTCTCGCCGGCTTTTTCGCCTACGGCCCGCAGTCGGCCTTCTGGGCGCTCGCGCCCGACCTGCTCGGCCGGGCCCGCGCCGGCACCGCCGTGGGGGTGATGAACTTCTTCGCCTACGCCATGGCCGGCTTTGGCGAGCCCTTCATCGGCTGGATGATCCAGCACAACCCCTTCGCCAAGGATCCGGGGATCGAGAGCGTCGCCCTGGTCTTCCCCATCGTCGCGGCCTTTGCCTTGTGCAGCGCGGCGATCGCCCTGTTGATTCGAAGATGACGGGAGAAAAACGACTACCGAGCGGCGAAGGGATTGATCAAGGTCAATCCTGCGATGTGTCTGAAGTCGTCGGTGTTTCGGGTAACGAGGGGAAGGCCGTATTCCAACGCGGTGGCGGCGATGATCGAGTCGCCGAGGCTCATTTTCCTGTCCTGTCTGAGAGAAATGGAACGCTGAATGATTTCCTCGTCGAGCCCGGCCTCGGCGGTGGAAGCTACCATCGATTCAAGTCGCAGCCGGCGCTCGGGACTGAGACTTTGGAAACCGGGATAACCGAGGACCTCGATCCGGGTCACGCTCGCAATTATGGCGTTTTCATCCTCCATGAAAGCCCGACAGGCCATGTCCTCGGGCTCCACGGAGTAGATGACGATGTTGCTGTCGCACACCATGGTTCAATCCCTGCCAGGCAGGACCGCGTCTTCACGAATCTCGCGCTGCCAGGCAGCAGGGTCGGGGATGACGTCACTCAATCCGCCCATTGCCCGGAGTTCCGCCATCGCCCGCTTTCGCGCCTCCAGCATCTCGGGCGTGGCCACGAGCTTCTGCCGCGGCGGCTTTTCGAGGGGCGTGGCGATCTCGGCAGCTTGCGAAACCATGACGATTTCGGCAACGCCGGGCTTGACCCATTCGGGCAGAGGCGACAGCAGACGCAGCCCCCCGTCCTCGGTGATTTCGACATTGGCGCGGATCGCTGGCATGATTCCAATATTACGCTCCTGCCGACTTGGAGCCAAACGCAAACTTTCCATCCATGACCACGGCGACGGTCCAGCTCTTTCAAGGTGTCGGCGAGGACTTCCGCAGCGCGGAGGTGCCGCTGCCC
>SLGN01000704.1 GCA_007123695.1 Verrucomicrobiales bacterium | reverse complement strand
CGGCGCGATGGTTGGCGCGTGCTTTGGACCTGCCGCTGGCGGTTTTGAATCTCGGCGCGGTGATGAGCAGCTTCCTCGGGCGCACGGGTTCCAACCTGCGCCAAGTGATGGAGTTCTCGCGACGCCAGCCTTGCCTGCTGCTACTCGACGAGCTCGATGCCATCGCCAAAAGGCGCGACGACCAAAGCGACATCGGCGAGTTGAAGCGGTTGGTCACTGTGCTGCTCCAGGAATTGGACACTTGGCCGGGCAGCGGGCTGCTGGTCGCCACGACCAACCATGAACAACTGATCGATCCGGCAGTCTGGCGCCGTTTCCAGCGGCGCATCGCCTTTCCGCTGCCCGGGGCTGCTGAGCAGGCCGAGCTGCTGCGCCAGCAGCTCGGATCCTACGGGGAGTCTCTAGATGCCAAGCTGGTCGATGCCATCGGAGAGATCGGAAGCCGAATGACGCAGGCGGAGCTGGCTCTGCTCTCCGAGCGCGCCTTGCGCGAACACATCCTGTCGATCCGTCCCTTGCAGGACAGCCTAGAAGCGCATTGCAAAGGGGCCGTCGGCTCGATGCCTCTGGCGCAGCGGAGGGCGCTCGGACTGGCTCTCAAGAAGGGGGGGCTCGGCCAGCGCGAGATCCATCGACTGACGGGAATCGCGAGGGAAACGCTCCGCAAGGCAAGCGATTGATCCAACCTTGACTCCGTGAAATGAACTCGAAACCTCGAAATCCGCGTTATCTCATTGGTCATGGCGAACGCTTGACCGCCGAAGCTGACTTCATTTCCGGGCCGAAGCCGGAAAAGCACCCGGTCTACGATGCGGCGGAGGTGCGGGAGCGGCTCGTTCCGCGCCTGAAGCGTGTCGTGCAAAGCGTCGAACGCTTGCCTGCCGAAGCGCTGCCCCAGGGACGGGCCGTAGTGATGGTGACGCTGCACCCGGAATTCCTTGCGAAATCGTCCTATCCTGAAAAGCTCTTCCGCGGTCTCGGCCTGCGATCCGTAGGGAGCCGCGCCCGCCGGGTCGAACCTGCCAAATGGAGCAAAACTCCCGCGAAGGACGCCGCGAGCTCTCCGCGAGAGGTGGAGACGGTCGATCTCTACATGGCTGCTGCGACCAGCGATTTGCACCGGTGGGACATCGCACTCGGCGGGGAATCGAGAGCAGACGGGTTGGCGTCTCGCATGGGGATGATCGAAGACATCCGCCCGATCTCGGATCTCGACCGGGAGGGACGGGTCAGGATCGACAATCAGGTGCGACAGACCGGGGTTGCGGAGGTGGCGCTCCACCTGCCGGAAGGCGAGGAGCGCAAAGTGGTCCCCGCTTTCTTGCACTACGCGGACAAGCTTGGGGTGGAGGTTTTCAGAGATCTGAGAATCGAGGTTCCTGGCCTTGTGTTCGTCCCAGTTCGGGGGGATCGCGAGGCGATCCGAAAGGTAGCGCTCTTCTCTTTCGTGCGTACGATCCGCCCGCCGGCACGGCTCCGTGCGCTCCCGTCGCCGCGTCTTACGAGGTCGCTGGGCCGCCCGTTTTCCCTGCCCGCCGAACCGCCGTTGAACCCCGCGATCCGGGTCGCCGTCCTAGACGGCGGGCTGCCAGCCGATCATGGGATCGATCATGTGATGTCCTACCCGGCCCCCGGCGTCTCAAGCGCCGAACCGCATTTTACCGACCACGGTCTCGCGGTGACGGGCGCCGTGATGTGGGGGGCGCTGGACGGTGGCGCGCGGAGGCCCTACGGATCGGTCGATCACTTCCGCGTGCTGGATGCGGCGGATGCAGCTGGCGGCGATGTCCACGCCTACCAAGTGCTGCGCCGGGTGCAGGATGTGATCGAGACCGGCTCTCACGACCTCTACAATCTAAGCCTCGGTCCCGACGTGTCGGTGGACGACGACGAGGTCCATGCGTGGACAAGCACTCTCGACTCGTTGGCGGCGGACGGCGACCGGCTGATCGTGGCAGCGGCCGGCAACAACGGCGAAGATCCCGAGCCGCTCTGCCGAATCCAGTCGCCCGGCGACGGAGTGAACTGCCTTTGCGTCGGCGCTGCGGACCGGGTCGACGCGGCATGGTCCCGTGCGAAATACAGCGCCAAGGGTCCAGGACGCAGACCTGGGAGGACGAAGCCCGACCTTGTGGCATTCGGAGGATCGGAGGCCAGCCCGTTCCATGTGCTGCGAAAGCGCGGGAGCGGGCATGTGGTCGATGCGGACATGGGAACGAGTTTCGCCGCGCCTCTCGTCACACGAGCCGCGCTTGGCCTGCGGTCACTTTTCACCGCGTCGCTGAATCCGCTTACGCTGCGATGCATCCTTATCCATTCGGCGGAGCCGGACGGAAACCACGAGGAGGATGTCGGTTGGGGACGCCTCGCAGACGAGGAGGCGCTCGCCCTCTGCCCCGACGCTACGGCGAGGGTGATTTATCAAGGCTCCTTGCCGCCAAAGAAGATCCTCCGCGCGAGGATTCCGATTCCCCACGGTCTCGAAGGCCGCATCCGTATCACCGCGACTCTTTGCTATGCCACTGAGATCAGCGCGGCGGATCCGGCCAACTACACCAATAGCGGGGTTGAGATCGTCTACCGCCCGAATTGCCAGAAGCGGAGACTGAACAAGGAAACGGGAGAGCATTCCAGATATGCGATGACAAAGCCGTTTTTCACGAGCGGTAGCTACGCCACCGAAGAAGAGCGGCGCATCCGGCACCGGAAGTGGGAGACGGTGCTCCACGAATCCCGGCGCGTCGATGCTTCCTTGCTGGACGAGCCCGTCTTCGACCTTCATTTTATCCCCCGCCGAGGAGTGACCGACGACAAGGCGGCCCGCCAGATTCGCTACGCCATGGTGATTTCCGTTCACGCTCCCAAGTATCCTGACATCTACGAGCGGGTGCTGGCGGGGTTTCCAGAGTTGCAGGCATTGACCCCTGTGCTGCTTGAGACTGAGGTTTGAGCTGCTAAGGTGTCTTCGCGAGGGAGCAAGAGGAGGAGGTGCTGCGGCTGCTGCGACCGGTTTTGGAGCGAGGGCGCGATGCCAGACAAGAGCGACAGTGCGACGCGGATGGCGGAGTTGGCGCTCGCCCGGCTTGCCACGGGAACCGAGGATGCGGAACCTTCTGGCGCAACTTTCCCGCCCTGTGAACCCTCCCGTATTGCCTTCTCCAAATCCGGTATTACCATATAGCCATGCCCACGGTCACCGTCAAGCTCCCCGAAGCCCTTTGGACCATGAGGCCCGGCGGCGCGGGGTGCCGAAATCCGTCGTGATCCGCGAAAGCCTGGAGCGCACGCTGGCCGAGAGCCGCGAGCAGGGCGAGGGTCCGTCCTGCCTCGATCTGGTGGCGGATCTGGTGGGGATTTTCGACGGGCCGGCGGATTCCTCCACCAACAAGGAATACCTCTACGAGGCTTTGGAAAGGGATCATCGCCGTAAAAGACGTCGTCCTCGTTGATACCGGCCCCATCGTGGCGCTGTTGATCGCCCGCGACCAGCATCACGCGTGGGCACGCAGCGAATGGGCGCAGGTCAAGCCGCCGCTGCTGACCTGCGAGGCCGTCTTGTCGGAGGCGCAGCACATCGTGCGACGCCTCGGCGGCGATCCCCTCGTCGTGGTGGAATTCGTGAGGCGCGGCTTGCTGGATATCCCGTTTCAGGCCGAGCCGGAGATCGAAGCCCTGATCGAGCTGGAGCGCTCCTACGCCGACGATCCGAGGCGAGCTGGCGGGCGGCTTGTCCCTTGGCAAATGGAAGGAGTGGCGCTCGATCGAGCCGTGAACCGAGGCGATGCTCCATCGATTGGTCTAACCATTGACTCGACAAGCGCATGGATTTACCGTGCCCCCATGCAAACGACCGTCACCACGAAGAACATGGTCACCATTCCTGCGGAGCTGTCCCGCAAGATGGGCATCACCCCCGGCTGCCGGCTTGAGTGGCGGGAGCCGGAGCAGGGCAGCGACGAGGTGACGGTGCGGGTGATCCCGACCAAGGCGGAGCTGGCACGCCGGCTTTTCGGGCGCGGGGCCCGCTATCGCAAGCCGGGTTCGGACCCCATCGCCGAACTCATCGAGGACCGCGTCCGCGAAGACGATGGGAGGGGCCAGCCGTGACGCACCTGCTCGACACTTCTGCCTTTCTGGCCTATTTCCTCCGCGAGGAAGGAGGCGAGAGGGTGGCTGCCCTGTTCGAGAGCGAAGGGACGGAAGTCGCGTTCCCGGCGCTCGGCGTCGTGGAGTTTTGGGCGCGGCTGAAGGCTCTCGGCGCGGACGAAGCCTTCGAGTCGGAATGGGAGTTGCACCGTGCGCTTTTCGTGGCAGTGACGGTCGCCGACGAGGCTGTGGCGGAGCGTGCCATCGCCATTCGCCGGGCGACTCCGGAGCGTCTGCCAACCATCGACTCGGTGATCGCTGCGACCGCTTCGGTTCAAGACCTCGTGCTGGTGCATCGCGATCCCCATTTTCGCGGCATTCCAGAGCGCTACTTGCGCCAGATCGACCTCGCCGAGCGGCTTCCTTCGTAGGAGGCATCCCGGAATTGGCGGCCCTTGGTGTCCGTTAGCGAGGCGAACGGTCTCACCCCGCTTGTCTTCCGGGTTGACCTGAGGGCACTGACATGGTAAGAACTCCTTACGATGAAAACGAAGCTCTCCAGCAAAGGGCAGGTGGTGCTACCGGCGGCGGCCCGGCGGCGGCTGGGGCTGGTTGCCGGATCCGAGATGGACGTCGTGGTCGAGACGGACCGTCTGGTTCTCGTCCCGAAAGGGCCGCGCCGACCCCGATTCCGCCAAGGTCTCAGCAAGGCCACCGGTCTGCCGGTGCTGGAGGTCGTCGACGATGACGCCCCCTTTCTGACTTCCGAGCAGGTTGCCGAGCTGCTGGCCGACTTCCCATGACGCCATGACCTGGCTGCTCGACGTCAACGCCCTGATCGCCGCTCTGTTCGCTGCCCACGAACACCATCCGCGCATGAGCGCCTGGCTGGAAACCCTGCCGAGCGAGGACGCGCTCGCCACTTGCTCCATCACCGAGCTTGGCTACGTGAGAATCCTGAATCAGGCCCCGCAATACCGCGTGGAAGTCCGGGAGTCGGTGAAGACCCTGGCCCGCTTCCGCAGGCAGTCGAAGCGCAGGGTCGTGTTTCTCCCGGACGAGCGAGGCGCGGTCGATCTGCCGTCGTGGGTGAGGACAGGCCGTCAGACCATCGACGGCCATTTGCTCGGCCTCTCCGCAGCGCGCGGAGCGCGTCTGGCGACTCTGGACCAAGGCATTCCCGGCGCTTTCCTCATTCCCCCGACCCCATGAGCGCCATCCCCTGGGAAACCGACCTGGTCGAGCGCCCGCTCTGCGAGCAGTTCCGCGCCATGGGCTGGCAGTGGATCGAGGGCGACACCCAGGTGCCGGAGTTCACCGAGCGCGGGAGCTTTCGCGAGGTGTGGCTGCGCGGACGGCTCGCGGACGCGCTGCGGCGCATCAACCTCCGCGACGGCGAGCCCTGGCTCGACGAGGCGCGCGTCGGGAAGGCGATCCGCGACCTGGAGCAGGCCGAGGGGCATTCGCTGATGGATGTCAACGAATCGGCGACGCGCCTGCTGCTGAAAGGCACGGTGGCCGAGGGCCTGCCGGACTGGGATCACGGGCGCCCGCAGCCGGTGCGCTACTTCGATTTCGAGCATCCGGAGAACAACGACTTTCTCGTCGTCAATCAGTTCAAAGTGGAGCTGGGGAGCGGTCGCGGGCACGTGATCCCCGACGTGGTGCTTTTCGTCAACGGCCTGCCTCTGGTGGTGGTGGAGTGCAAGAGTCCTGGGGCCGAGACGCCGATGCAGGCGGCGATCG
>SLGN01000454.1 GCA_007123695.1 Verrucomicrobiales bacterium | reverse complement strand
CTCCCGCCTGCTCGCCCTCCTTCTTCCCGGCGGATTTCTCGCCGCCGAGGAGACGCCCCCGGCGACCGACGCCCCCGCCGGCCATTCCTACCACGGCGAAGTCTTCAACGAAGGCCCCCGCCAGGCTGCGGTTCTGATCCCCGGCACCGGCGAGGTCCACCTCGAGGTGACGTCGGACTCCGACGAGGCGAAGCGCTTCTTTTTGCAGGGCGTCGGCCAACTGCACGGCTACTGGTTCTTCGAGGCCGAGCGCAGCTTCCGCCAGGCCGCCTCCCTCGATCCCGACTGCGCCATGGCCTACTGGGGCATGGCCATGGCGAACTTCAAGAACGACACGCGCGGGAAGAAATTCATCGACGAAGCCGTGGCGAGGAAGGAGCACGCATCGCCGCGCGAACAGCTCTGGATCGACGGGCTCGCCGCCTACTTCCGCGATCCCAAGGCCAATCTCCAGAAGCGGCTGCGCGACTACGTTCGCTCGCTCGAAAAGATCCTCCACGAGCATCCCGACGAAGTCGAGGCCGAGGCCTTTCTCCTGCACCAGGTCTTCTACAACAGCGGCAAGGAGCTGCCCATCTCCAGCCACTACGCCATGAATCTGCTCGCCGAGAAGATTCTGGGGAAACACCCGCTGCATCCCGCCAACCACTTCCAGATCCACCTTTGGGACAGGACCGACCCCGCCCAGGCCCTCACCGCCGCCGCCAACTGCGGCCCTTCCGCCCCCGGGATCGCCCACATGTGGCACATGCCGGGCCACATCTACTCGAAGCTGAAACGCTACGAAGACGCCGTGTGGCAGCAGGAAGCCTCCGCCCGCGTCGATCATGCCCACATGATCCGCTTCCACGTCATCCCCGACCAGATCCACAACTTCGCCCACAACAACGAGTGGCTCATCCGCAACCTCGACCATCTCGGGCAGCACCGTCGCGCCGTCGAAATGGCCCGCAACATGATCTCCCTGCCCCGGCTCCCGAAATTCCGCAAAGTCGACGGCGAGGAAGTCTTCGACGCATCTTCCGGCTCCTGGCAGTACGGCCGCAAGCGTCTCCGCGACACTCTCGTCCGCTACGAAGCCTGGTCCGAGCTGATTGCCCTTTCCGGCGACGGCACCGACCGGGACGCCCTCCTCCATCCCGACGACCAGTCCATCGACGAGACGGAATTCCATCGCTTCCTCGGAATTGCGAAATTCGAAAGCGGAGACCGCGAGGGAGGCCTCGCCCACCACGCCGAGCTCGAAAAGCGCCTCTCGGCGAAGCGAACCGAACGCGACGAAGCCGTCGCCAAGGCGGTCGCCGAGGCCAAGGAGGCCGGCAAGGAAGAGAAAGAACTCGAGGAGGCGGAAAAGGCCGCCGCGAAGAAGTTCGAGAAGGCCATCGGCGAACTCGAAGGTCCGGTGGACGAACTCGCCCTCTACACCTGCCTTTCCGCGCCGACGCCCGACCTCGAGGAAGCCCGCGAACTCCTTCCGAAGCTGAAGAATCTTCCCAAGTCGCGGCACGCCCTTCTCTGGCTGCGTGCCGGAGACGCCGAAAAGGCCGCCAAGCTCGCCTCCGAAGCCGTCGCCGCTGGAAAGAACGAGGTCCTGCCGCGCGTCTCCCAAGTGCGCGCCCTCCACGCCCAGGGGGAAACGGAAAAGGCCCGGGAGGCCTTCGAAACACTCCGCCACGTCGGCCACACCGCCGACAGCGACCTTGCCGTCTTCGGCCCTCTCGCGCCCATCGCCGCCGAGTTCGGATACCCCGAGGATTGGAGACTCGCACCCGATCCGCCCGGCGACCTCGGCGAGCGTCCCGACCTCGACACCCTCGGTCCCTTCCGCTGGACCCCGCCCGCCGCCCCCGACCTCACCGTGAAGGACGCCGAAGGCGTCGAAGTGCCCCTGTTCGTGCAGGGAGGACGACCGGTCCTCGTCGTCTTCTACCTCGGCAAGGTTTGCTCCCACTGCATGGAGCAGCTCAACGCCCTCGCCCCCCTTCATGGGCGCTACGAAGAGGCCGGCATCGACATCGTCGCCGTCGCCACCGACATTCCGGCGAGTCTGCGGGAGACCTTCTCCGGAGACGATTCCGAGACACCCTTCCCCTTCCCCCTGCGCTCCGACCCCGGTCTCTCCGCCTTCAAGGCCTACCGCGCCCACGACGACTTCGAGGGACAGCCCCTCCATGGAACCTTCCTGATCGACGGAACCGGCAGCATCCGCTGGCAGACCGTCGGCCACGAACCCTTCATGCAGGTCGAATGGCTCCTCGACGAATCCCAGCGCCTCCTCGGCCCCCAAGGACAAGGAACCTGAGCACCTCCGCCGCACAGCATCTCAGACAATCGGAAGCAGGAAGCTCGACGGGTGGGCGAGGATCGGTCGGGCGAGCCGTTTTCCCCAGGATCAGAAACCGAGTCCAGGAGGCAGTCCGAGTCCGGCGGTCAGTTTCGACATTTCCTCCTGCATCATCTCCTTGCCTTGGCCGACGGCCTGCTTCACGGCGCTGAGCACGAGATCTTCGAGCAGCTCGACGTCTTCGGGATCGACGACGGCGGGATCGATCTTGAGCGAAAGGACGTCGCCGGCTCCGTTGGCCCGGACCACCACTTTGCCGCCGGCAACGCTGGCCTCGACTTCGCGGGCGGCGAGCTCGCCCTGCAGTTCGCCCATGCGCTTCTGCATCTGCTGGGCCTGTTTCATCATTTTTGCAATGTTCATGGGATCGGGTCTACGGTGGTTCGGAGAGGGAAAGTTCTGCTTTCAGGGTTGGATGATGCGGGCTTCGAAAGCTTCGAGCGCTTCGCGGATGAGGGGGTCGTTCTTGAAATCCCCTCCGGAATCCGGCCCCTCGGCTTCGCCGGAGTTCACGGGCTCGGAACTGGAATCGGGTTCGGGTTCGGGTTCGGATTGCGATTCGGTCGGGGAGACGGGGTCGGTCTCCGTCTCCGCGACGGGCGCGGCGGGCTCTTCGGCCTCGTCCTCCTCGACGGCTTCCGGAAGGGGTGCAGGATCGATGTCGTCGCTGACGAGAATCTCGAGACGGGGGCTGTCGTCCGAGAAGGCGACGATCTTGGCCTCGATCTCCTTGTCGTAGCGCGAGAGAGATTCGCGGAAGAAGCGCTGCTCGGTGGAATACCCGAGCGAGAAGACTCCGTCCTTGTGGGAGAGAAAGCGTGCCGCCGAAAGCCAGGTCTCGAACAGCGGCTTTTCGGCGACGAGGGCGGCGCGGGCCGCGTCCCACAGCGCCTCGCCGTGGAGATTCGCGGGCGCGGGGGCCGCCGCAGCGTTTGCAGGCTCGGCCTTTGCCGGGACGGGGGCTTCCTCCGCCGCCGGGGGTGGAGCAGGCTCGCCACCGCCGGAAGAAGCGGATGAACTCGTCTCTGCGGCAACGGTCGCCTTGGCGGGAGCGGAGGCGGCCGACGCGGCACGGTTGGAAACGGCGGAACCCTCGGAAGCGCCGGAGCCAATTGCGGCGGCGGCAGCTGCTGCTGGAGCCTCAACGGCCACGGCAAGCCCATCGGCCGAGGCGGCGGCGCCGGAAACCAGGGCGATGACGTCGTCGAGGTTCGCCTCGCCGAGGGCCTGGATCGCCTTGATGAGGCCCACCTCGAAGTGGAGCTTCTTGTTCGCCGCCCACTTCATGCGTCCGTCGGTCTCGGCGAGCAGGTCGATGACGCGCAGCAGCCTCGCGGTCTCCACCGATGCGGCCTGCTCGCGGATCGAATCGAGGACATCGCCGGGGAGCTCTCCGCCGGCGGCGGCCGGATCGACCTTGGCGACGAGGACGTTGCGGAAATGCCCGATGAGGTCGGCGAGAAGCCGCGCGAGGTCCTTTCCCGCCTCGGCGTTCTCGTGGAGAAAGGCGAGGGCGCCGGAGTTGTCGCGGCGCAGGACGAGGCTCCCGAGCGAGGCGATGGCCTCGGCCGAGTTGAAGCCGAAGATCTCCGAGACGTCGCCCTCTTCGATGGTCTCGCCGCAGAAGGCGACGAGCTGGTCGAGCATGGATTGGGCGTCGCGCATGCCGCCTTCGGCCCCCTTGGCGATGGAGAAGGCGGCTGCCTCGGAGAGGCCGAGCCCCTCTTTCCCGGCGATGTGGAGCAGATGCCGCGCGATCGTGGCGGCGGGGATGCGACGCAGGTCGAAGCGCTGGCAGCGGCTGATGATGGTGGGCAGGATCTTCTGCGGGTCGGTGGTGGCGAAGATGAACTTCACGTGCGCGGGCGGTTCCTCCAGCGTCTTGAGCAGCGCGTTGAAGGCCGCGTTCGAGAGCATGTGGACCTCGTCGATGTAGTAGATGCGGTACTTTCCCGATACCGGGGCGAAGCCGACCGATTCCCGGAGCGCGCGCACCTGCTCGACGCCATTGTTTGAAGCTCCGTCGATCTCGAGCACGTCGAGACTGTTGCCCTCGCCGATTTCGACGCAGACGGGGTCGTCGGGATCGAAGTCGGCCTTGGGTCCGCCGGGGCAGTTCAGCGCCTTGGCGAGAATGCGGGCGGTGGAGGTCTTTCCGGTGCCGCGGGGCCCGACGAAGAGATAGGCCTGGGCGATGCGGTCCTGCGCGATGGCGTTGCGGAGGGTGCGCACGACGTGCTCCTGCCCCAGCACGTCGTCGAAGGTGCGGGGCCGGTATTTTCTGGCAAAGACTTGGTAGCTCTCGCTCACGGGGGGGACTTTAGGGAAGAATGCGGCGGGGAAAACGGAGAATCGCGGATTTTTGAAGACCGCATCGCCTTCGCTTTCCCGCCGGACGCCTCAGGGGCGCAGATTCATGTAGCCGCCATCGATCTCGTAGGTCTGGGCGGTGATGTAGGAGGCGTCGTCGCTGCAGAGGTAGAGGGCGAGGCGGGCGATTTCGTCGGGCCGGGCCATGCGGCCGATGGGCTGGACCTTGGAGAGCTTCTCGAACATTTCTTCGCGGTTGTCGGGGTAGTTCCTCGCCAGATAGCCGTCGACGAAGGGCGTGTGCACGCGCGCCGGGCAGATGGCGTTGCAGCGGATCCCGTGGGCGATGTAGTCGGCGGCGACGGAAAGGGTCATGGTGTGCACGGCGCCCTTGCTCGCGGAGTAGGCGAAGCGGTCCTTCAGCCCGGTGACGGCGGCGATGCTCGACATGTTGAGGACGACGCCGCCTCCGGCTTCGACCATGCGCGGCAGCACGGCCTGGAGGCAGAGGAAGACGCCCTTGGCATTGACGCGGAAGACGCGGTCGAAATCCTCCTCGCTCGTCGTCGTCGCGGTGCCGATGTTGGCGATGCCCGCATTGTTGACGAGGGCGTCGATCCGGCCGAAGGAGGCGGCGGCGGCGGATACGGCGCCCTCCACCGAATCTTTGTCGGAAATGTCGCAGGGGAAGAATTCGGCCCGCCCCCCCGCTGCGGCGATGGCGGCCACGGTTTCGCCCGAGGCGGCTTCGTCGAGGTCGAGGATGCCGACGGACGCGCCGGCGGAGGCGAAGGTTTCGGAAATGGCGCGGCCGATGCCGGAGCCCCCGCCCGTGACGAGGGCTGCTTTTTGGTCGAGTCGGAACATACCCGAACCCTGAACCGGAACGCACTGGCCCGCAACGGGAATTGCATCCTTTCCGTCAGGACTCAAGAGCGCCGACCGGTGCCGCCGCCCTCACCCGCATTGCGGAAAAGCGGGGCTCCGAATTCACTCCAAGGCACTACCGCTGCTGGATGCGGTTTCTGAACCAAGAGACGAAATCACCCCAAGTGGCTCTGGCTCCGGCAGCAAGCGAATTGTCAAAGACCTCGGCATCGGCTCGGACGCCAAGCTCTCCCTCTTGGACGGGCGCATCGCGATGCGGGGAAATTCCATTGCTGCGGAGCATTTCATCGAGCTCT
>SLGN01000436.1 GCA_007123695.1 Verrucomicrobiales bacterium | reverse complement strand
ATGAAGTGGTCGAAGCCCACATTGTATTGGGCGAGGATGCGGTCGTGAGCGACTTCGGCCCCTTTCCGGTCGAGAACGAGGGGACGTTTCTCGCCCACGAGCCGGACGACGTGGAAGTCCTCGCGACCTTCTTCGTGTTCGCCGCTGCGGAAGGCGTCGTGGACGTCCTGGAGCAATCGGATCTTTCTGCCGTTGACCGAATCGACCACGAGATGCTTGTAGGACTGGAGGTGGGTATTCGTCGAGTCGGGAAGGATTTCGGTGAGGACGACGACCTGGGGGCGCTCGCGGTAGATCTCCTGCTCGCTGAAGAACCCGTAGTAGTAGCGCGTGCGCAGGTCGGTGATGTTGTGCGCGGCCATCATGTTGCGGTCGAGCGGCTGGAACTGGAGTCCGGCGAAAAGGACGAAGTTCGGCTGCTTGTCGTACTGCACGGCCTGGATCAGGTAGGGGATGAAGCGCTTCAGCGGCACGGTGAGAGTCTTGCGCTCCCTGTCGCGTAGAACCTCGATCGAGACGGTGTCGCCCGCGAACTTCCGCTCGATGACCTCGTTGAGATCCACCCGCTCGCCTTCGATCTCGATGAATCCGTCGGAGGCGATGGGATGCCCGTCGATGGCGAGGAGGACGTCCCTCGTCTCGAGAATGCCGCCTGCGGATCCGGCCGCGTCGGCTTTCACCACCATGACGCCGAGCCCGTCGTTGGGCAGCCCGAGGGCGCGCCGTTGCGCCGGGTTGAGCAGGTTGAGCACGCTCGTTGCGAGATCGACGTAGCGGTCGTAGAAGCCGTCTTCGACGTCCTTGAGGAAGCGCTCGATCACGGGCACTGGAATCATGTAGCCGGTGTTCTGCGCCACGTCGCCGGAATAGCCCTGGAAAGCGACTCCGACGACGAGGTTGTTCTGGAGCACGGGACCGCCCGAGTTGCCGGGGTTGATGGCGGCATCGATCTGGATGGCGAGGTGGTTGTCGACCCCCGAGTGACTGTAGCCGCGGAAGTCGATGCGCGAGACGACCCCGCGCGTGACGGAGATGCGGTCTCCGCCGATGGGAAAGCCGACGGCGACGACGGTGGTGTTGAGCTTGGGCGTGCCGCCGATGGAGAGCGGAGTGACGCCTTCGAAGCCCGCTTCGAAATCTTCCTCGGACTCGAGTTCGAGGAGGGCGAGGTCGCAGTCGTGGGCGACATGCAAGACGCGCGCCTTGTAGGGCTCGGGATCGCTCACGTTCTTGATGTAGATGAGGCGGTTGTCGCTGACCACGTGCGCGTTGGTGAGAAAGCGGTTCGGTCCGACGAGGAAGCCGGTGCCGTTGCCGCTGCCCATGCCGCCCACGTTCCACGGGACACGGAAGTTGGGCTGCTTGGTATCGACCTCGACCCGGACGATGGCGCCGAACTCGATCTCGGAAATGTCGGTCTGGACGGATTCGGGGGGAAGGTCCTCGGGAAGGGTGCTCTCCACCACGAGGGGCAAGGCGGGCTCCTGGGCCGGGGCGGGCGCTGTCGGGGCGAGAAGAAGTCCCAGCGCCGTCAGCGCCGCGAGAGGAAGGGGGCAGGTGGATTTCATGCTGATCGGCTCTGCAGCGGGGCAAACCATGGGCCACTCCCGCAGCAAAGCTGGAAAGTGTAAAGGTTCGGGGGGGAAAGTCAATCGCACCTCCTCCACCGGGCGGTTCTATGAGACCGGGCATGGACGTCGGTGATCATCTTGTCTCCGTCGCCGGGCCTCACGCTTCGGCCTGGCCGAGGACCTCGAGGAAGGGAATCTCCGCAAGCGCGCCGAAGAGATCGTTGCGGACGAGGCCGGAGCGGACGGTCGCGGGGCTGGACAGTCCGCAAAGAAAGCGGGCGAGCTGACGGGGCGTCCTCAAGGCGGGCTCGTTCCAGGATTTGGCCTGCGACACGAGCGCAGCGTCGTCGAGAGTGAGCCGCGACCGCCGCGTCGCCGGCAGGGCTCCGCCGCGATGTTCTCCAAGACAGGCTCCGCAACGTCCGCAGGCAGGCGATTCCTCGCCGAAGTAGTCGAGGAGCTGCTGCGGGATGCAGGCGCCGCCTTCGCAAAGGTCGACGACGCTCCTCAAGCGGGCGATTTCCCCCGCCTCACGGTCGGCGAAACGCTCGGCGAGGCGAGCGGCCGCTACCGCCACGGAGCGTTCTCCGCCGGGGACGAGACGGTAGCCGTGCCGCAGCCCCCAGCGTCTCAGCACGGCATCGCCCTGCGCGGCGAGATCCTCGAGTGCCCGCCGCACCTCCATCTCGCCGAGCCCGAGGGCCGCCGCCGATTCGGCATGGTCGAAGCGTTGCCAGACGCGGCCGCGCCTGCCGGTTTCAAAAAGGCGCCGAAGCAGCGAGGCGCATTCCGGCGACGCGCCGGCGAGAGCCTCGTCGAGGGATCGGAGGAGACGGACTTCGCTACCGGCGTGGTGGGCCCCGGTCGCTTCGACGATGCCGTCAAGTTCGAGGTAGGTCAGGGCCGTCTCGACGACGGTCTGGCGAATGTCGCGCGACTGCGAGAGCTCGTAGCGCGAGACCGAGAAGCGCTCGCCCTGCAGCAGGACGTGCTCGACGAGCGACTTCAGCGCGGCGGGGGAAGGAGTGTCGCCGTAGACGAAGTTCTCCAGCACGGTGAGGTCGTCGGCGCAGGCCAGCAGATCGCAGGTCGCCGCCGCTCCGTCCCGCCCCGCGCGGCCCGACTCCTGGGCGAAGTTCTCGAGCGACTTGGGCAGGTTGTAGTGGACGACCCGACGGATGTCGGCTTTGTCCACTCCCATGCCGAAGGCGATGGTGGCCACCACCGCGGGGACGGCCCCGCTCATGAATCCGTCCTGCACCTCGGCGCGGTGGTCGTCGCGCATCCCCGCGTGGTAGGCCCGCGCGGCGAGGCCGGACCGACGCAGAACGCCGGCGACGCGCTCCGCCGTTTCCTGCCGCGTCGTGTAGACGATGGCGGGCGAGGCGCCATTCTCCCGCATCAGGGCGACGAGCCGCGCGTCGCGCTCGGCTTCGGGACAGGGATGGACGCGGTAGCGGAGATTGGGGCGGGAAAAGCCGGTCTGGACCTGGTCCCCCGGCGCGATCCCGAAGCGTTCCCGGATGTCGGCGGCGACCCGCGGGGTCGCGGTGGCGGTGAGGGCGAGCACCCGCCCGGCCCGGAGACTGCGGGCCACGGCAGGCAGACGGAGGTAGTCGGGGCGGAAATTGTGCCCCCACTCCGAAAGGCAATGCGCCTCGTCGACGGCAAAAAGGTCGATGCGGCAGCGCTGCAGGCGCCGGCGGAAGGCCTCGTTGGCGAGACGTTCGGGAGACACGTAGAGGAGGCGCAGCTCTCCCGCCTCCAGCCTGCGGTGGACGCTTTCGAGCTCGTCCCGCTCCAAGGTCGAGTCGAGCCTCGCCGCCGCCACCCCGCGCGCGTGGAGCGACTCGACCTGGTCCTTCATCAGGGCGATGAGCGGGGACACCACTAGGGTGAGCCCCTCGAGGAGCAGGGCGGGGAGCTGGTAGCAGAGGCTTTTTCCCGCCCCCGTCGGAAAGAGCGCAAGAACGGAGCGGCCCGAGAGGAGGCGCGAAACCGCAGCCTCCTGCCCGGGCCGGAAGTCGTCGTGTCCGAAGTGTCGCCGCAGCGCTTCGCGGGGATCCATCGGCCCTTAGCCGGCGTCGGCGAAACGGGCCGAGACGCGGTCCCAGTTGACCACGTTCCACCATGCCCCGACATAATCGGCGCGGCGGTTCTGGTAGTGCAGGTAGTAGGCGTGCTCCCACACGTCGAGCCCGAGGAGAGGGGCGCCGAGCTCGTCGTCGGGGACGAGACCGGGCATCAGCGGGTTGTCCTGGTTGGGCGTGCTGGCGACGGCGAGCTTGCCATCCTTCTTGATGAGCCAGGCCCAGCCCGAGCCGAAACGCTTCATCGCCGCGTCGCCGAAGGCGGTCTTGAAATCGTCCATCGAGCCGAAGGCCGCGTCGATGGCCTTGGCGAGCTCGCCGGAGGGCTGGCCCGACTTGTCGGCGGGGGCGAGGGTCTCCCAGAAGAAGGCGTGGTTCCAATGTCCGCCGCCGTTGTTGCGCAGGGTCGTCTGCAGGGCCTTGTCCCCGATGCCGCCGAGATGGGCCATAAGCTCGTCGAGCGACTTGCCGGAAAGGTCGGCATTCCCCTCGAGAGCGCCGTTGAGATTGCCGATGTAGGCGGCGTGGTGCTTGCCGTGGTGGATCTCCATCGTCTTCGCGTCGATGTGGGGCTCGAGCGCGTCGAAGGCGTAGGGCAGCGCGGCCTGCTCGAAGGCGGCGGCGCGGACGAGGCGGCCCGGCGCCAGCGCGGCGCCGGCGGCGAGGGTTCCGGCAAGGAAGAAGCGTCTGCGGGAAAAGGGGGTCTCGGAGGTGGTCATGTTGAGGCGGAGTTTGGTTGCAATGGCTGATGTTCTCGACGGTCCGAAGGGCGGGACCCGTCGAACCGGCTTTCAAGGTAAGACGGAAAGCGGGTCTTTTTCCAGAAAAAAGGGACGGGCTCGCGCCCCGGCGTGCAGAATCCCCCAAGCGCAAGGCGGCCCGGGGGCCCATGCGCCAGTAGAGGGGCCGCTCCGGAACTGCGGCGGCGCCGTCGGCGAGGCGCGGGAGCAGATCGACGCCGTCGAGTCCGTCGTCGAGCCCGAGTCCGACCAGCGCAAGCGCCGTCGGAAAATGATCCAGCGCAGTCACCGGAGACCGATGGACCGAGCCAGCCGGAATCCTGCCAGGCAGCCGCTTCAGAAAGGGCACGCGGATTCCGCCCTCGTAGAGCGACCCTTTTTCCCCGCGCAGCGGATCGTTGCGGCTCGTCAGTTCGCGGGTTGCCCCGCCGTTGTCGCTGAGGAAGACGACGAGGGTGCGCTCCGCCACTCCGGTGGCGTCCAAGGCGTCGAGGACACGTCCCACGCATCGGGTTCCTCGTTCCGGGCTCCGGTGGGATTGAACTCGAAGCCGAAGCGGGTCTGGTAGCGGCCCGTGGCAAGGCCGACGCGCGATGGGGCGCAGTAGGTCGCCGTGACGTAGGCGTCGGTCAGCCGCGCCCCGTCCCTCGCGATCGAGTCGATCCGCGGCGTCGGGACGTCGGAGTCCCCTTCCCGGCGAGGTATTGCCGCAGTAGATCAAGTCGGTGCGACCAAAAGATTTCGACCCCTGCCTCGACGAGTCTCCGGGGCTCTTTCTCGGAGAAAACGCCTTCGAGGAGGGCTGCGGTGACGACAAAGCGGCCCCACTGTCGACTCCACGCCTCGGCCTTCTTGAGGACGTCGTTCGTGCGCTTGACCGAATTGGTCCGGTCGTTCGAAACCTTGCACTCCAACGCGAGAATGATTCGCCCGGGCAGACCGACGGCGAGATCGACCTCGTGCGACGATCCATCGGCGGTGGCAAACTGGCATTTCCTCGCGAACTCCGCCTCCCCCAAGGCGCCGGGCTGATCGACAAAACCAACCGATCCCTGCCTGAATCCCATCTCGACGAGAACCTCCGCCGCCGCGTCCTCCTGCGAACCGGCGAGGCGCATCCGCTTGAGAGTGGCGTATTCCTGCTGGGCGATGAGCAACGCGGTTCCCAGAACGGCTTGGTCGCGACCGCTTGGGTCGTCGAGCCCATCGGTGCGGGATCGATCCGCCCATGCTTGAAATGTTGCGGCAAACCCGGCGGCGGATTCTTCATCGAGAGGCCGACCGGTCCTCTCGGTTCCCTTTTTCCAACCGGGACAAGCGAGCTGGAATTGGTCCTGACCTCAAAGGCGGCCCGGTCAGAAATCGCAGCGCGCGCGAAAATCGGCCCGACTGAAGGAGGGCCGTGGGAATCTCCCGCAAGTCATCGGTGGCAGAAAGCGCCTCCTCCACCTCCT
>SLGN01000160.1 GCA_007123695.1 Verrucomicrobiales bacterium | reverse complement strand
TCGGGGGTCTCGAAATGGCCTTCGGGGTTGGTGTTGGCCTGGTATTCCGGCTTCACCAGATCGCGGGCGCCGGGGAAGGCGAACTGGTCCGGATAGTTGCGGCCGGGGTGGGGGCGGAAGGCCGGGGTGTCGCCCTCGCGCCCGAGGTTGCGGATGACGAGTTCCTTGTCCGGGTGCCGCAGGTGCAGCTCGGTCTCGAAGTGGCCGTAGACGTCCATGCGCGAGGCCATGCCGGAACCGAGCAGGACGATGCGGTCGCCGTGCTTCAGTTCCAGCGGGCTGTCGGCGCGGGCGGAGGGCGCGGCGAGGGTGGCGGAAGCGAGGGCGAACGCCAGCGAGGCGCGGTGGAGGGCAAGGGGGCCGGTGATTCGCATGTTTCGAAAAGTTCGGGAGGGTTTTCGATGCACGGGCGGAAGGGGCGCGTGCAACGGGATGGAACAGGTACCCGCAAGGATGCGCAATGCAACAGTTTGGCGAAGCGGACTCGTGCGATCTTGCGGGGGGCGGGTGGCGCCGGGTCATCCGCGCAGCACCGAGACTGCGGCGATGCGGTCGATTTCGAGGGCGTCCCGGAGGGCGGCGGCGCATTCCGATACGGTCGTGCCGGTAGTGATCACGTCGTCGACGAGGAGGATGCACGCCCCGCCTTCGGGGGGCTGAGGGAGGCGGCGCCTCGCCGCAAAGGCGCCGGCGAGGTTGCCGAGGCGCCCGCGCCGGTCGAGCCGGGCTTGGCGGGGTCCGAGGCGGAGCCGGCGGAGCAGGGGGCGCAACTCCAGGCCGAGAGACTCCGGCGCCCGGCGCACCAGCTCGCGGGCGAGTTCGTGCGATTGGTTGAAGCCGCGCTCGCGGCGGCGGCGCGGATGGAGCGGCACCGGCACGACCCACCAGTCCTCGGCCTCGTGCAGCCTCTCGTCGCGCCAGACCTCGCCGAGGAGCGAGCCGAGGGCGCGCGCGAGGTGGCGGCGCTTGCCGTATTTGAACTGGTGCACCAGCGCGCTGCCCCCGCCCGTGCCGCGGAAGGCGCTGACGGCGAAGTCGATCGCCAGTTCCCGGTCGCCGCAGTTGCCGCAGCGGAAGGGCAGGGCGGCCTCGACCTCGAAGCCCTGTCCGCAGACGCGGCAGTAGTGCTCGCCGATGGGGACGAGGGACCGTTCGCACGGTTCGCAGAGAAAGGGCCGCCGCAGTTGGTCCTCGCTGTCGAGGGGCACGTCGCAGAGAGCGCAGACCGGCGGGTAGATCCAGCCGAGAACGGCCTGGCGGAGACGGGCGCGGGTGCCCGGTGCGGCGTCGGCGGCGTCGGCGGCTTCGGCGGCGTCTTGGGGTTCGCAATTCATGGCGCCTCGGCGAAGGGATCGCGCCGCTCGCCGCGCAGGACGAGCCAGACGAGAAATCCGGTGAAGAGAACGACGAGGCAGGAAACCGCGCCGACCCGCAGGGTGTCGCCGAGCCACGGCATCATCGCGTCGGCGGCGAAGGCGCGCACGGAGAGGGGCGAGAGGGTCTTGACGCCGAAGACCCAGCCCGCGTGCAGCCCGATGCCGAGCCAGAGCGACGCCGTCTTCATCCTCGCGTAGCCGAGCACGAGGCCGATGGCGAAGAGCACCGCGAACTCCGCCAGCAGGAAGGAGGGCCGCGCGAACTGGGCGGCCACATGGGACACGATCTGGCCCACCATCCAAAAGCCGGTGGCGGCGTCGATCTTCTCGGCCTCGAGTCCGTGCGGTGGATTGCAGAAGTGGAGTGCGGCGAAGAACGCGGCGACGGAGAGCAGCAGAGCCCGCGGGCGCAACAGCCGGGCGGCGAGCGCGTGGAGGGCGCCGCGGAAGACCGTCTCCTCCAGCAGGGCCACGGCGATTCCCGTGCCGAGGGCCGAGAGGAGGATCGCCGCCACCGAACGGGCGGGAGGGACCGCGTCGTACCAGCCCAGCGCGACGTAGGTCCATCCGAGCAGCAGCAGCGGAGCCGCCGCGAGCCCGAAGCCGGACAGGAGTTGCCGCGCCCATTGCGGATTCGGCTCCAGTCCGAGGGCCGCCCGCGCCGTGTCGGTGCGGGATTCGCCGGAGGCGGGCGCAGGCGACTCGCCGCTGCGGCGGTTCCTCCCCGCAAGTTTCAGCGCGGGCCAGAGCAGGAGCGCGCCCGCGAGGAGCAGGGAGCGGTTGAAGTAGCGCGAAAAACGACCGCGGTCCATCGAGTCGTGGAGTCCCCCGAGCCAGCCTCCCTCCAGCCAGCCGACGGCGACGACATGCTTGCCGCCGAGGTAGATCCAGGGGGCGAGAGCGGCCCCGAGCAGCGTCGTTCCGGCGAGGAAGACGAGCACCGTGAAAAGATGGGAGCGCAAGAATGGGGGGAGCCCGCTCATGCCACGTCGATACGACGAAAGCGGGCCGCTGGCAAGGGCGCTGCGGGCATCGGGACTTGCGGGGCGGGCGAGGCGGGTGGAACCTAAGCGCACCTTTTTCCCCCGACCGACCATGCAGAAAGCTCCCGCCCTCCTCCTCGCCGCCCTTTTCCTCTGCCTTGCGCCGCTGGCGCCGCCCCTGTCGGCGGAAGACGGCGCGAAACGGCCGAACATCGTCTTCTTCTTCTGCGACGATCTCACCAACCAGGCCATCAGCGCCTACGGACACAAGCTGAAGCTGCTGGAGACGCCGAACATGGACCGCGTCGCCCGCGAAGGAATGCTCTTCGAGCGCTGCGTGGTGCCCAACTCCATCTGCGGACCGAGCCGGGCCGTGATCCAGACCGGGAAATACAGCCACATCAACGGATTCTTCCACAACGGCAGCCGTTTCGACGGATCGCAGGAGACCTTCGTGAAGCTCCTCCACGGGTCCGGCTACGAGACCGCCGTGATCGGCAAATGGCACCTCGTCAGCGACCCCGAGGGCTACGACCATTGGCAGATCCTGCCGGGACAGGGCATCTACTACAACCCGCCCATGATCCGCAACGGCGAGAAAGTCGAGCTCAAGGGATACACCACCGACCTCATCAGCGAACTCTCCATCGACTGGCTCAAGGGGCGGGACAAGACCAAGCCCTTCCTGCTGATGACCCAGCACAAGGCCCCCCACCGGGAGTGGGCGCCCGCCCTGAGGCATCTCGGCTGGAACGGCGACCGGAAGTTCCCCGAGCCCGAGACCCTTTTCGACGACTACTCCGGCCGCGGCATCGCCGAGCTCGAGCAGGACATGACCCTGGCGAAGACCTTCACCCCGCGCGACACCAAGGAGCAGACGCCGCCCTACCTCGACGACGAGCAGCGGGCCGAGTGGGAGGCCTACTACCTGCCGCGCAACGAGGCCGCCAAGGACCTCGACGGCGACGAACTGGTGCGCTGGCGCTACCAGCGCTACATGCACGACTACCTCGGCACGGTGAAGGCCGTCGACGAAGCCGTCGGGGCCATGCTCGACGCGCTCGAGGAAGAGGGAATCCTCGACGAGACCCTGTTCGTGCTCTCCTCCGACCAGGGTTTCTACCTCGGCGAGCACGGCTGGTTCGACAAGCGCTGGATCTACGAAGAGTCGCTGACCACGCCCCTGGTGGTGCGTTGGCCCGGACGCGTCGATCCCGGCACCAGGGCGGGCGGCATCGTCTCCATCATCGACCTGCCCGAGACCTTTCTCGAGGCGGCGGGAGTGCCGGTTCCCGAGGAGATGCAGGGGCGCAGTCTCCTGCCCTTCTTCGAGGGCGGGGGTGAGGTGCCGGAGGATTGGCGCACCAGCTTCTACTACCACTACTACGAATTCCCCGGCCCCCACAGCGTGAGGAAGCACTACGGCGTCGTCACCGACCGCTACAAGCTGTTCCACTTCTACGAGCCCGATACGAACTACTGGACCCTGATCGACCGGGAAAGCGATCCGCACGAACTCACCAACGTCTACGGCACCGAGGAATACCGGGCCGTCGAGGGCGAACTCCGCGCCGAACTCGACCGCCTGCGCGCCGAGCTCCGCGTGCCCGAGAACGATCCGCCGGATTCCTACCCCCGCGCCGGGAAAGGGAAAGGGAAAGGCAAGGGCAAGGGCGGGAAGGGAGGCAAAGGCGGGAAAGGGTGAGGTGCTAGCGGTTAGCAGGTAGCAGTTGGCAGTTGGCAGTTGGCAGTTGGCAGTTGGCAGTTGGCAGTTGGCAGTTGGCAGTTGGCAGTTGGCAGTTAACCGTTCACTGTTCGCCTTCCTCCTCATCCTCCACTACCGCGAGGAAGGGCGCCCCGTCGTGGACGTCGTCGTCGTCGAGCAGGACATCACCGAGGGGGTGGTGCAGCTCGCGGTGGTCGAGGCGAGGCTCGGCGAGGTCCGCGCCGAGGGGGCGCGCTACTTCAATGCCGAGCGACTCGCCGGCCAGGTTCGCCTCAAGCCCGGCGACCCGATCCTTTCGACCCTGCTTCTGGCCGACCTCGCCTGGCTCAACCGCAACCCCTTCCGCTCGGTCGATCTCGTCTACACGCCCGGCGAGGCCGACGCCACCACCGACGTCGTCCTGCGCATCGACGACCGGCTCCCCCTGCGCGCCTTCGTCGGCTACGAGGACACCGGCAACGTCCTCACCGGCAACAACCGCTGGTTCGCGGGCGTCAACTACGGCAATCTCTGGGGGCTCGACCACCAGGTCAACTACCAGTGGACTTTCAACAACCAGATCGACCAGCTCGGCGCCCACTCCGCCAGCTATGTCGCGCCGCTGCCGTGGCGGCACGTCGCCACCGTCTTCGGCGCCGTCGTCTCCTCCGAGGCCGCCCTGGAACCGCCCTTCAACCTCGGCGGCGAGACCGCCCAGCTCAGCGGCCGCTACGCCATCCCCCTCGCCAAGCCCCCGTTCCTGTCCCAGTCCGGCTTCGAGCACGAGGTCGAGTTCGGCTACGACTACAAGTACGCCACCAACAATCTGGAGTTCGGCCTCGCCCAGGTCCTCGCCACCGCCACCGACGTCCACCAGTTCGTCGTCGGCTACCGGGCGAGCCTGCGCGACGGGCTCGGGGCCACCTCGGCGGGTTTGACCGGCTTTCTCAGCCCCGGCAACTTCGGCGGCGGCAACAGCGACGACCCCTACGCCCTCGCCCGGGCCGGGGCGGAGTCGGCCTACGCCTACGGGAGGATCGATCTGGAGCGCTTCCAGCGACTGCCGCGCGGCTTCGCCGTCGTGGCGCGGGCCACGGGACAGTTCGCCGACGGCAATCTTTTGCCGAGCGAGCAGCTCGGCTTCGGCGGCTTCGCCAGCGTGCGAGGCTACGAGGAGAACGAGGCCATCGTCGACCGCGGCCTTCTCGCCTCGGTGGAGCTCCGCGCCCCCGCCTTCAGCCTGCTTCGGCGCATCTCGCCCGAGGGCGCCGCCGTCGGAGGCGACGAGTTCCAATGGCTCGCCTTCTGGGACTACGCGCAGGGCGGCAGCGTCGACCGGCTGCCCGGCGAGCCCCGCAGCATCGCGCTTTCCTCCGTCGGTCCCGGCTTCCGCTGGAGCTTCGGCAACCGCTTCTCGATGCGCTTCGACTACGGCTTCCAGCTCCGCGACAGCGGCATCGGCCTCGGATTGGGCGACTCGCGCATGCACGTCGGCGCGACTCTTTCCTATTGAGGGGAGAGGGTGCAGAGAACCTGATAGGGGGGGCAGCCTCCGAAGCGGGCAAAGGAATCCAGCGCTTTAGCGCGTTGCGGTGGTCGGGCGTCGGGCTTTGCAGCGGTCGAAGCGGGCAAAGTATTCCAGCGCTTTAGCGCGTGGCGGGAGGGATTGACGGTTGAGGATTGGTGAATTTTGAATTTTGATTTGGTTCGGGCGTAGGTCGCGGCAGCGTCCGACACGGGCAAAGTAGTCCAGCGCTTTAGCGCGTGGCGGTGGCCGGGCGTGGCACGCGGAGT
>SLGN01000174.1 GCA_007123695.1 Verrucomicrobiales bacterium | reverse complement strand
TATCCCAGAACCTCCCCTGCCGGAACTTCGCAGACCGTTCCCCGGCTGGCAATCCGGAGGTAGGGCGCCAAAAGCTCCCCCGAGATCCTGTCGTTCCTTTCGAGCTGGAACTCGACGAAACGCTTCGATCCCGGACTGTCCGATCGCCGCATCGAACGGATGCGCCCCGTCTCCAGGCGCACCGGCGAATCGCCGTCGAGAACGACGAGCTCTTCGTCCTCGAAGCGTCCGGCAAGCAATTGGTTGCCCGCGAGGAGGAACCCCTGCACCGGCCCGAGGCCGTCCGGCACCTCGGAAAAGTCGAGCCACTCCTCCGTCTTGCTTTCGCGCAGCCTCGGGGTCTCGCCGGCTCGCCAGACCCGCTCGACCGCTCCGCCCGGAACTTCGATCTGGGGACCGGTGACGGCGAACAGCCGCGTCTCGTTCGGCGAAAGCATTGCCACGAGGAGGCTGCCGTCGGAAAGAAGGATGCGCCACGAAGGGGCCGGTCTCTGGAAGCGCTCCAGCTCGATCACTTCCTCCCAGCCCGCCTCGATCTCCCCCAGGGAAGAGACCGCCATGAACGCGCTCTTCGGCAAGCCCTCCGAGCCCTCCGATTCCGGGACTGCATCCATGCCCACCGCGACCACGCTGCCCCAGGAGAGCTGCACGAAATGCGAACTGCGCTCCGGCGGGATGCCGTCCTGCAACGCCGTGGCGAGGAGGAGCATGTGGAGTTCCTCCGGCTCAAGAAGTGTCTGCGAAGACGCTAGCGCGTCCGAACCGCTGCTCCACGAAAGCGCCCCATCCCAGGAGAGGCCGGCGAGGACCCTGCCGTCGCGGAGAAAGAACAAGGGCGTGATCCCCTGCCCGCCGCCGCCGCGCAGCGCCGCGAGCTCGGAGACGGGAAATTCGATGCGGCCCACCCCCACCGCCTCGACTGTGTAGACCCCCTCCCTCGACAGACTGCCGCCGACCTGGGCCGTCGGCCCTTGCCACAGCAAGTCCTCGGAGCGCCTCTGGGAACCGACCCGCTCGGCGAACTCGTTCAGAGCCACGAGGGAACGCAGACGGGAAGGCACCCCAGACTCCACCGGAAACGCTGTCCGGGGGAAGTTTGCAACAATGCCGCCGACCGTCGGCTCGACCCCGGGCAGGATCAACTGCTCGCGCTGCAGGAAGGGGGCGAAGACCCCATCGGATCCGCCCGCCTCCGGGAGATTCCTCTGCAGGATCCAGTGGAGCAGCGCCCGGGACTCGCCGGGCGGCACCTCTAACTCGTAGGCGAAGACCATTTCCCGGGAATTCGACGAAGTCTTCAGGACCGGACGCACCCCGCCCCCCGCAGCCCCGAAAAGCAGGTAGGTGTCGTGGCGCCCGTCGGAGGCGCTGAAACGGACCGAGAGGCTGCCGTCGTCCGCGCCAAGCTGGGGGCCCGGGTCGCCCGAGAGCATCCGCCCCCCGGATCCGTGCAGGCTCTGCCATGCGAAGGGGTAGGTCGTCCGCAGAACCACTTCGAAGGTCCTTGCAAACTCGCCCGTGTTCGAGATCCGGTCGAGAATCCGCACGCCGGACCTCCGCGTGTCGAACCATAGTTCGCGGGTCACGACCAATCCTTCCCGCGTTTCCTCCAGCTTCACTTCCGCCCGTCCGTCTTCGGAACCGGGCTCGCGGACCGATCCGGAGACCGGGGCGAACGGCTCCCCATCGACGATGAGGTTCATCCCCGACTGGAGATACTGGGACTCGCCCGAGATCAGGGCCCCGTTGTCGAGCGCCTGCCAGAGGAAGCCGGAATCGTCCTGGACCTGGAAGAAGCGCTCGGGAATCGAGGACAGCACCTTGGTTTCCGGCACGCCCCCCTCCTGCGGAACGAGCCGACACGGGGCACCCAGCAGCAGGACGAGAGCCAAGTTGCGTGCGGAACGGAATCTGCTTTGACGGGAAAAGAACACTTTCGATGAAATGTAGCGTCTCGCGCGATCTTGGAAACCGAATTTTCCCGAGGCCGCTTCCGCAGCAAGGCAAGACTTGCCGCAGACCGAGATCGAGCTTCCCTTTCCCGCGCCCCGGACCGCACCCGTTCCGTTACCGCCCTGACCAAAGCTTCCCGTGAACCTGCCCTTCGACGCCACATGGACCGACCTTCTCCTCGCCTCCCTAGGGGCGGTCTGCCTCGGGGTGTCGAAGACGGGCTTCCCCGGGCTCGCCATCATCAACGTCCTTCTCGTGGCGGAACTTTTCGGAGCGAAGAACAGCGTAGGCATCATCCTGCCGCTCCTCGTGGTCTGCGACCTCGTCGTCTATCCGCTTTTCCGGCGCCACGCGAGCTGGCGCGATGTCCTCCCCCTCCTCCCCGCCACCCTCGTCTCCGTCGCCGCCGCCGCCTTCGTTCTCGGTCGGCTCGACGACCAGTCGGCCCGGCGGGTCATTGGCGGGATCATCCTTCTCATGCTCGCGCTGCAGCTCGCCCGCGAATTCCGGCGCGACTTCCTCCACCATCTGCCCGATTCCTCACTGTTCCGGCGCTTTGCCTGCATTCTCATCGGGATCTCCACCATGCTCGCCAACGCCGCCGGACCCGTCTTCTCGATCTACGCCCTCGTCCACCGCATGTCCAAGGAGCAGTTTCTCGGCGTCGGCGCCCGCCTCTTCCTGCTCGTGAACCTCTTCAAGCTGCCCTTCCTCGGCGGGCTCGACTTGATCAACGCCACCTCCCTCAAGCTCGACCTGATCCTGCTCGGCCCGCTGCTGCTCGGAATCTTCGCCGGACGAAGCCTCCTCCGCCACGTGCCGCAACGGCTTTTCGAAATGCTCCTCTACCTCTTTTCGGTCGCCTCGGGCCTGCGCCTGCTCCTGGCGTAGCCAAAAGCGGCAGCCCTGGCACTCCGACGAGAACAAGACATGCCCCATGCCGTCATCACGAGGACGATCGCGACCTTCGACCGGGTGCCAAACCAACAGGATCGGCCCGCTTGCCAAGCCCGGACCCGAGAATCGAAATCGAAATCGAAATCCCCACCCCGCCTCCACCCCACGCATGATCGCGACCCTTGCCAACCGGCCCGTTTTCTGGCATGGATAGTGATGCACCACAACTTGTCCCGTCTCCCGGCTTTTCTCCTGCTCTCCATCGGCCTTGCCCTCCCGACAGGTCTCGCGGCGCAGACGAAGAAGGTCGTGCAATCGACGAACTACCCCCTCCATTATTTCGCGCAGCGCCTCGCCGGCGCGTCCTTCCAGCTCGATTACATCGTCGATCCGGAAGAGGATCCGGCCTTCTGGAAACCCGACACGGAGGCGATCGCCGCCTTCCAAAAGGCCGACATCGTCCTGAAAAACGGCGCCGACTACGAAAAGTGGATGGAGCGCGCCAGTCTTCGCCGCGCGCCTCTGGTCGATACGTCGAAGGCGTTCTCTTCGAACTTCATCCAGGTGGAAGGCAAGGAGCACCGCCATGGCGACGGCACCGTGCATTCCCATGCCGGGACGGCCTACACGACTTGGATCGACTTTTCCCAGGCGGCGCAGCAGGCCCAGGCGGTCGCGGCCCGGTTCCGGCAGACCGATCCCGCCGACGCTGCCGCCATCGACGAACGCCTATCCGCGCTCATGGGCGAATTGGCCGAGCTCAACGGGCGCATGAAAGCCTTCGGCACGGCCTGGGGCGACAAGCCCCTCGTCGCGTCCCATCCGATCTACCACTATCTCGCCCGCGCCTACGGGCTCGCGATCGAGCCGCTTGAATGGGAACCGGACATGGAGATGGAGGAATCGGACCTCGCCGACCTCAAGGCCCTTCTCAAAAAGCATCCCGCGAAGTGGATGATCTGGGAGGAGGAGCCCACCCCGGAAAACGTGGCCGCGATCGCCGAACTCGGCGTTGGCAGCGTCGTCTTCGACCCCTGCGCGAACCTGCCCGAAGAAGGCGACTGGCTCTCCATGATGCAGGCAAACGTCGAGGCGTTCGAGAATCTGCTCGCCTTGCCCTCCGACCCGCAGGATTGATCGGAACACCGGTTCGCCGGGATCGGCCACGGAGCCTTCCGGCGAGGGCGACGCCACGGCTTTTGCTCGGGCGATTCCGCCCCGCGGGGATTCACGACGCGTCCTCGCCGCTGCGGCGGGCGACGACGATGCGGCTGCCCTCGTGCTTGACGATCTCGATGGGGGCGCCCTTGGGAACGAACTCGCCGTCGGTGACGATGTCGAGGAAGCGGTCGCCGAAATCGCCCTTGCCCGAGGGGCGCAGGTCGGTGGAGGCGGTCCCGCCCAAGCCGACGAGAGCAGTTTCGGGAGACTTCTCGTCGGGCAGGGCGGCGCCGTGGTCGATGGCCTCGGCGAGAACGAGGCGGCTGCCGAGGCGGGTCTCCGGAACGTAGCGCATCCCGAGGAGAACGGCGGCGAGGGCGCCGGAAAGCCCGAGCAGCAGGGTGTAGAGGGATCCCTTGAAGAGGCCCGCCCAGGTTTCGGTGCCGGGCAGTCCGCTCCACTTCCACTCGAGATCGACACGGTCGACCATGGCGAGACCGATGGAGACCACGACGAGGGCTCCTCCGGCAAGGCCTGCCACGAGGGTGCCGGGGAAGACGAAGACCTCCACAGCGAGCAGGATCAGGCCAATGACGAGGAGCACGGCGAGCTCGTAGCCGGCGAGATTGCCGGCGAAGTAGTTGCCGAAGAAGAACACGGTGAAGGCGCAGACGCTGACGAGGCCCGGAAATCCGAAGCCCGGGCTGTTGAGTTCGAGGTAGGCGCCGGCGAGCCCGACGATGATGAGAACGAGCGAGAGCTTCTGAACCCAATGGGCGAAAGCCTCCATGCCGAGGGGGGCGGCCTCGACGAGACTGCCGGAAAGTCCCTCCTGCGCGACGAGGTCGGCGAGGTCGCGGGCCACGCCCTTGGCGAGCACGGGGCGACCGCCGATGATCTCGGTGGCGCGGACGGTGTTGAGGTTGAGCACCTTTCCGGCCTCGTGGACGACGACGCCGTCGATGCGGACCTCCTTGTTGCGGGTGACGAAGGCTTCGGCGATGTCGGGATTGTGGCCCTTGAGCTCGGCGACGTTGCGGACCGAGCCGATGATCTTCTGGGTGATCTTGTCCTCGAGGGCCTCGCCGAGGTCCTGCCCCATGCTGGTGACGACGAGGGCGGACCCGATGGTGGCGGCGGGACGCATGTAGATGTGGTCGGTGCCCACCGCGATGATGGCGCCGGCGGATTCGGCGCGCGGGTTGACGAAGGCGTAGGTGGGCAGGCTGACGTTCTGCAGGCCCTTGAGGATGAGTCCGTCGGTCTGCCAGGCGAGACCGCCGGGCGTGTCCATGTCGAGGATGACGGCTTCGGCGCCGTCGAGTTCGGCTTTCTTCAAGGTGCGGTCTATGAAGTCGAAGCTGGCCTTCCCGGTGGCGAGCGTGTCCTCGCCGACTTTGAGGACGACGACCTTCCCCCGGTAGCTGCCTTCGTCGCGGCGGCGGAAAAGGGGCAGCGTCCCGGGCTCGGCGGGAGCGGATTCGGGCTCTGCGGAATCCTCGGCATCGGTCGGCTTGGCTGCGTCGGCGACATCGGAAACCTCGGCGGAGTCCCTGGCGGGCGAGGCGGCCGCCTGTTTCTCCGACGCAGGCTTGGCGGTTTCAGCCCGGGAAAGGCGGGTGCGGGTGGCCTGCTCGCCGAAGGCCCTGAGACTGGTCCGAAGGGCCGGTCCGGGCAGGCTCTCGGCTTCGAGCAGGGCTTCGAGGGTGGGGGCCACGCCCTTGGCGAGGAGCGGCGCCCCCTCGATCTCGCGCCGGGCCTCGTCCGAGGTCAGGGTGAGGGCCTCGCCCTTGGCCGAGACGACCAGATCGCCGTAGCGGACTTCGACGGCGGGGTCGATGAAGGCCT
>SLGN01000373.1 GCA_007123695.1 Verrucomicrobiales bacterium | reverse complement strand
TCATCCTTCATCCTTCATCCTTCATCCTTCATCCTTCATCCTTCATCCTTCATCCTTCATCCTTCATCCTTCATCCTTCATCCTTCATCCTTCATCCTTCATCCTTCATCCTTCATCCTTCCCCATGCCCCTTCGTCCCGTCCTCGCGTTTCTGTCCTGCCTGCTCGGCCCTCTTGCGGTCGATGCCGCCGAGGACGACTTCGTCGAGGTCAGGCGCCTCGAGCCCGGCATCGTGGTGGAGCTGCCCTACGCCACCGCGGACAACTTCTGCAAAGCGGTCCTCTACCCCGTCGAGCGCTGCTTCCTGCGCCGGCCCGTGGCCGAGGCCCTCGTCGCGGCCCACCGCAGCCTCGCCGAGCGCGGAATCGGCATCAAGATCTGGGACGGCTACCGCCCCCATTCGGTCCAATACCGGATGTGGGAAAAGGCCCCATTGCCCGGCTACGTCGGCGATCCCAAGCTCGGATCGAAGCACAACCGAGGCGCCGCCGTCGATGTCACCCTCGTCGATCTCGCCACCGGAGCGGAGCTCGCCATGCCCACGCCCTACGACGAGTTCACCCCCCGCGCCCACAGCAACTACTTCAAGCTGCCGCCCGAAGTCATCGAAAACCGCGCCACCCTCCAGAAGGCGATGCGCGCCCAGGGCTTCCAGACCATCGACAGCGAATGGTGGCACTTCGACCACCGCGACTGGGCCAGCTTCGCCCTCGCCGACATCCCCCTCGAAACCCTCGCCGAGCAGTCCGATCGCGAGGCCGCCGCCCTCGCCCAAGAGACCGCAGCCGCCGCCTCGTGGCCCCGCTTCCGCGGCCCCAACGGAAAGGGCCTCGCTCCCGCCGCGACGGTGCCGCTGCATTGGAGCGCCACCGAAAACATCCGATGGCGCACCGAGCTGCCCGGCCCCGGATCCTCGTCCCCCGTGGTCTGGGGCGACCGCGTCTTCGTGACCTCCTACACCGGCTACGGAGATGGCACCGAGGGAGCCAGCCCCCTCGACCTCGTCCGGCACCTGCTCTGCTACGAGCTGTCCAGCGGCGAACTGCTCTGGCGCGCCGACGAGCCGGCCACCCTTGCGGAGGATCCCCACGAAGGCTACCTCGTCGAGCACGGCTACGCCAGCAGCACGCCCGCCACCGATGGCGAGCGCATCTACTGCTTTTACGGGAAAAACGGCGTCTTCGCCTACGACTTCGACGGGACCAAGCTCTGGCACGCCCCGACCGGCACCCAGTCCTCGGCCATGGTCTGGGGCTCCGCCTCCAGCCCGGTCGTCCACGAGGGACTTGTCTACGTCAACGCCGGCGACGAGGCCCGCGCCCTGCTCGCCCTCGACGCCGCCACCGGCGCCGAACGCTGGCGCATGGAGCATCCCATGCTCGAGCAGACCTACGCCACGCCCGTGCTGCAGCGACTTTCCTCCGGGCGGACCGACCTCCTCGTGGCTCTGCGGGGCGAGCTGCGCGGTCTCGACCCGACGGACGGCGCCGTCCGCTGGAGCGCCGAAAGCCCCGTCACCGGCAACCTCTCCGCCGGACCCGTGCCCCTCCCGGAGGACCGCATCGCCCTCTTCGGCGGCTTTCCCCGCACCCTCGGGACCGTCTTCACCGGAGGCGGCGAAGGCGAGCGCGGCGGCGATGCTCTGCTCTGGGAAAGCCAGTCCGCGAGATGCTACATGCCCCTGCCGGTCGAGCGCGAGGGCCTGCTCCACTGGGTCGGCGAAGACGGCATCGCCGGCTGCGCCCGCGCCGACAGCGGCGAGATCCTCTACCGCGAGCGCCTCGACACCGCCAGCGAGACCGGCAAGGGCATGGCCTTCTACGCCTCGCCCCTCCTCGTCGGCGAGCATCTCGTCGCCGTCAGCCGCAGCGCCGGCACCTTCGTGATCAAGGCCGGGCCCGAGTTCGAACTCTTCGGCGTCAACCGCATCGAGGACGACCCAAGCCGCTTCCAGGGCACTCCCGCCGTCGTCGGCGACCTCCTCCTGCTGCGCTCCGAAAAGGCCCTCTACGCCATCGGGCGCTAACCCGCATTTCTCACAACCCTTCTGCTGCGACTTGCTGCGGCCCGCCCCCGCTTCGTTTCGCCCCGGATTTCCCTTGGACGGTATGGAATCATACAGCCCGGCGGGAAATCCGGGCCGCGCCTCGCGGGGACGCATCCTCGCGGTGTCTCGCGACGAAGGGGTGTGAGAAATTCGGGCTGAGGGGATCGCAGCCTTGAGAATCCTCGCCGAAAGCGTATCCTGAAAGTATGTCCGAAAAGGAAGACCTCCGCGAGCCGATCAAGCGGCAAGTCGGCGGCAGCCTCGCGACGAAAAGTCCCCTCGCGAGACTGGCCCGGCTGCGGCAGAACGCCGACGCGCTCACGAATCGGTCCTGGCGCGGCAAAGACGATGGAACCCACGTTCGAAAGATTGTTGGCGCGCCTGACCGCTAGCGAAGTTCGCGAGAAGGAGCAGCTCGACCTCCTTGCCATGAAGCGCCTCCTCGACGATCCCCGGGCCTTCGACTAGCAGCCCGGAACGAATATCTCCATGCGCATCGACTCCCACCACCACTTCTGGCGCTACTCGCCCGAGGCCTACGCCTGGATTTCCCCCGAGATGCGGGTGCTGCGCCGGGACTTCGGCCCCGCCGACCTCAAGGCCCTGCTCGACGAGCACGGCATCGACGGCGCCATCTCCGTGCAGGCCCGCGCCGACGAAGCCGACAACGACTTCCTCCTCGCCCACGCCGCGGACCACGCCTGGATCCTCGGCGTCGTCGGCTGGCTCGACCTCGCCGCCCCCGACGCCGCCGAAAAGGTGGCCCGTTTCGCCGACCGCCCCAAGGCCGTCGGCCTGCGCGAGGTCCTCCAGGGCATGGACGAGCGCGACTACTGCCTGCGCGAGGACTTCAACCGCGGGCTCGCCGCCCTGCACGACTTCGGCCTCGTCTACGACCTCCTCATTCACGCCGACCAGCTTCCCGCCGCCATCGCCTGCGTCGACCGCCATCCCGGGCAGGCCTTCGTCCTCGACCACATCGCCAAGCCGACCATCGGCGGCCCCGGCGGAGTCGATCCGGACTGGGCCCGCTCCATCCGCGAACTGGCTCGGCGCGAGAACGTCGTCTGCAAGCTCAGCGGCATGGTCACCGAGGTCATCCCCTCGCTGGCGGACTGGGACCCCGACCTGCTCGGCCCCTTCTTCGACGTCGTGCTCGAAGCCTTCGGCCCGCAGCGGCTCCTCTACGGCAGCGACTGGCCCGCCTGCCTCCTGCGCGGCGAATACGCCGACTGGTTCCTCTGCGTCGAGCACTGGATCGGCGGCCTCTCGCCCGAGGAACGGGCCGCCATCCTCGGCGGCAACGCGCAACGGGCCTACCTCGCATGACGCTCTCGCTCATCGCCGCCCTGGCCGAAGACCGCGTCATCGGTTCGGCCGCTGGAGGAGTCCCCTGGGACCACCCCCGCGACCGGGCCCACTTCCGCGCCCGCACCGCCTCGCGCTGGCTCCTCGTCGGTCGGAGCACCTACGGGGAAATGGAGGGCTGGTTCGGCGAGCGCGTCCCCATCGTCCTGAGCCGATCGCGCGGCCTGCGGCTGCAGCATGCCTCGCACCGCCTCGCCGGCTCCGTCCCCGCCGCCCTTTCCCTCGCCCGGACCAACGGCGTCGGCGAGCTGATCGTCTGTGGCGGCGCTGCCGTCTACGAGGCCGCCATGCCCCATGCCGACCGCCTTCTCCTCACCCGGCTCGGCCTCCGCGCCGAGGTCGCCGAGCCGGTGCGCTTTCCCCGCTTCGACACCGCACGCGGCTGGCGGCTCGTCCATGCCGAAGGCTGGCCGGGGGAAGACGGCAGCGCCCCGGCGAGGCTCGAGATTTACGAGCGGATGCCGCATTCCGCGCTGGCCCCGGAGCCGCTTCCGGGCTAGCGTACCGGCTCGCCCGGACCGCTTCCCGTCGCGTCCCCACGTCCATGCACCGCCGCCGCCTTGCGATCCAAGCCGCCGCCGTCACCTGCGCTGCCGCGCTCCTCGCCGGCTGCGCCGGTTTCGACCCCATGGCCCGGATCGAGGACGTCGAGGCCCTGCCGCTGTGGAAGAAAATGGCGGCGCTGGCGCTCTCGACCCTCATCAGCGAAGACCTCGCCTGCATCGCCGGCGGACTTCTCGCCAGCAAGGGCGTCATCAGTTTCGGCTGGGCTCTGCTCGCGGGCTTCCTCGGGATCTACCTCGGCGATGTGCCCCTCTACCTCATCGGCCGCCTCGGCGGCATGGGCCTGCTGCGCCGCCGCCCCTTCCGCTGGTTCATCAGGGAGTCGCAGGTCATCCAGGCCGAGGAGCTTTTCAGCGACCACGGCGGCAAGCTGATCTTCTCCTCGCGTCTCCTCCCCGGATCCCGCGTCCCCGTCTACGTCGCCGCGGGCGTCCTGCGCTACCCGATGTGGAAATTCGCCGTCTACATGGCGCTCGCCGGCGGCCTTTCCGCGCTGCTGCTGACCTGGGCCTCGATGCGGCTCGGCGAAGCCGTCTTCGACTGGCTCCGCGTCTACGAAGCCTACTTCTTCCCCGTCGCGGCGGTCGTCGCCCTCTGCGTCTGGATCGCCCTCAAGCTCATCGAACTGCTCGCGACCCGCCGCAGCCGCCTCGTCCTCCTCTCGCGCACCCGCAAGCTGCTCGGTCTCGGCAAACGCCTCCGACGCCGCGGCTGAACGCCCCGCAGCCGCCTCCTTCGCCGAGGAGCCGGCCATGCCCCGCCCTCTTCGCGCCCGGTCCCGGCCTTGACCGACCGCGCCCGATTCTGCCAGTCTGCGCCGACCCTTTCCCGCATGGCCGCCGATCCCTCCCCCACCAGCACGAGCACCAGCACCCGCCGCGTCGTCGTCGCCAGCTTCGTCGGCACCACCATCGAATGGTACGACTTCTTCCTCTACGGCACCGCCGCCGCACTGGTCTTCAACCGTCTCTTCTTCACCAACCTCGATCCGCTCGCGGGCACGATGGCCTCCTTCGCCACCTACGCGGTCGGCTTTTTCGCCCGGCCGCTCGGCGGCATCGTCTTCGGCCACTATGGCGACAAGATCGGACGCAAGTCCATGCTCGTCACCACCCTGATGATGATGGGCGTGGCCACCGTCCTGATCGGTCTGCTCCCCACCTACGAGCAGATCGGACTCTGGGCGCCCGCCCTGCTCGTGCTGCTGCGCTTCGTCCAGGGCTTCGGGGTGGGCGGCGAATGGGGCGGAGCGGTCCTCATGGCCGTCGAGCACAGCCGCGAAGGACGCCGCGGCTACCATGCCAGTTGGGTGCAGGCGGGCGTGCCGGTGGGCATGCTGCTGGCCAACGGGGTCTTCATGTTCTTCTCGCGCATGGACGAGGCCGCCTTCCTCTCGTGGGGCTGGCGGGTGCCTTTTCTCCTCGGCGTCCTTCTCCTCGCCGTGGGCATGTTCATCCGCCTGAAGATCTTCGAAAGCCCCGTCTTCGAGAGGGCCAAGGCGGAGGACCCGGGGCCGCGCGTGCCCATCCTCGCGGTGATCCGGGAGCATCCCCGCAACGTCCTCCTCGCGATGGGAGCGCGCTTCGCCGAGAACGCCTTCTTCTACATCTTCACCGTCCTCGTGCTCAGCTACGGATCGCAACAGCTCGGCATGGGCAAGCCGGGGTTGCTCAACGCGGTCATGCTCGGCTCGGCCGCGCAGCTCGTCGCCATCCCCGCCTTCGGCGCGCTTTCCGACCGCTTCGGACGGCGTCCCGTCTACCTCGGCGGCGCCGTCTTCCTCCTGCTCTTCGCTTTCCCCTTCTTCTGGCTCGTGGGCACGAAGGTTCCGGCCCTCGTCGTCCTCGCGGTCGTCGTCGGCCTGATCGCCCACTCCGCCATGTATGGGCCGCAGGCGGCCTTCTTCTCCGAACTCTTCGGCACCCGGGTCCGCTACAGCGGCGCCTCGCTCGGCTACCAGCTCGCCTCGCCCCTCGCCGGCGGACTCGCCCCGCTCATCGCCACCGCCCTGCTCGGCTGGAGCCAGGGCGCCCCATGGCCCGTCGCCCTCTACCTGATCGGCATGGGCCTGATCACTCTCGTCTCCGTGTGGCTCGCCGAGGAGACCCACCGCAAGGGCTTGTGAGCGGTCAGCAGCTCGATGGTTGGCGCGTTCGCCATTCCCGGAGCATCCGCCGCACGGGCATTGGGACGCGTTCCCAGTCTTCGGGCAAGCCGCCGCATTGGTCCGAAAAGTCCGCCCTCGCTCCGTGCTCCAGCAGGTAACGCGCGACCCGCTCCGAGCGCAGATGGAACAAGCAAGTCCATTCGTCGCAGTCGGTGGCGTTCACGTCGGCACCGGCATCCAGCAGCAGGCGAACGCATTCCAAGCTGTCGCTGGAAACCGCCGAGAAAAGCGCGGTCTCGCCTGTCGAAGTGAGATTTGGGTCTGCGCCCGCTTGGAGCAAAAAGGCGGCAGCAGCAGCATTCCCGGACTGGCAGGCGTCTTTGAGAGGCCAGTCTCCTCCCCCGGAAATATCGTTCACTTCCGCGCCCGCCTTGAGCAGGAGCTTCAGCATCGCCATGTCGCCCTCGAAGGAAACGCTGTGGATGAGTGCGAATCCGTTTTCATCCCGCTCATGCACGTCAGCTCCCCTCTCCAGAAGTCGCGTTGCCGCTTCCACGCAGCCCTCGCTGACTGCCTCATAGAGAGCCGATTGAGCGAAATCATCGCGAACGTCGAGCGGGAGGCCGCGGTCCAGCAGCCAATCGAGCAGTCGGCAGTGATTGTGTTTCGCGGCCAGATGAAGCGCTGTGGTTCCGCAGTGGCCGCGCGCGTGAAGGTCGCTCCCGCGCTCGAACAAGGCCCGCGCCATTTCCAAGTGACCCGCCGCGACCGCGAGCAGGAAGGGCGTGCGGCGCCAGGCGTCACGGCGCTGCAATTCCTCCTCCGCCAGTCCCGCCACTGCCCTTGTCTCGGCGATGCCCAAAGCCACGTCCGTCATGAAGGGAGTCCACCCTGTCTCGTCTCGCGGGATTCCCAAGGCAAGCAGCGCGGGAACGTCGGGCCATGATTCAGGTTGCCCGGTTGCCCACCTTAGCTTCCTCCGGCTGTCGGCGCAAAGAGGGTCGATCCGCAGACCCTGCTGCGTCAGCCACTCGCGCACCTGCGCAAGTTCGGCCGAATCCGCTCTGGGGGCCTGCCCGGCCTTGCTTGGCAGAATCTCGCTCAACGCGTTCGCGCCCGTCGGGCTCGCCCAAAAAAGGTCCGCTCCAGCCGCGGCGAGTCTCTGAACCAGATCAAGACGACCAACTCTCGCCGCCGTGACCAGCGGCGTGTGCTGATACTCCGGGCCGATGTTGTCGTAAACACAATGCGCCGGAACTCCCGACTGGAGCAGCAAGTCGACAAGATCCTCCGCCGTCTCGCCGGAGTGGATGGCGGCATCGATGAGTTCGGCGAGTTCATGGCCTTTGAACTTCGCGAGCCACTGCCCCTTCTCCCGCAGCAACTCACGGCAGCAGGCCACGTCCTTGAGTTCCATCGCGGTCATCAACTCCATCTCCAGCTCCGCGCATTCCCGAGGCCGGTCCAACATCTCGTCGAAGGAGTTCGCTCCGGTCTCCATGAGTTTCTCTATGTCTTCCGGGTTCATCGGGCTGCGGGATTCACATGATGTTACGCTGCGGGCAAAAGTGGTGCAAGAGCGGCCTGGGCAGCGTGAGTCATGCGGTGGGGGGATCGCCTGCCGTAGTCTTCTGAAGAAGGAAGCCGCCACGGCCACATCGGCATGGGGAGAGGGCGCTCGGGCTTCTACCGGAGCATAGCCTAGATGGCCGGAGGCAACGGGTGGGGGCGAGGAATCGAGCGCGGCGAGCCCGCTCCCCGAACCATTCGAGGGCGGCGTCTTCGACGATGGATTCGTCGAGAGCGGACATGGGCCGTTCAGCCCATCGCCAGATTCGCTTCGTTCGGTGCCGGATCTTCCATCCGGACGTAGCGAGTGAACAACTCGTGCGCGAGTTCTCGTGGATTCGCGGTCAGGATCGTCCGCACCTCGCCGAAGCGGAAGACCGACTCGCGGATCCGCACCGTCTCGTTGAACGCAATCTGGACGGCTTTCGGATCAGTCGCTCCTGCCCGCAGGCGCGTCATTTCCTTCGTCAATGCCTTCAAGGCCGCAGCAAAGGTATGCTCGTTCTGCTTCGGAAAGAGCGCCTTGGCCCGGTCCGGCAGGGTCGTCTCCGCCTTGAAGTGAAGGAGGCAGGGCTGAAGGCACGTCACCAACACCCCGACGTTCACAAACTCCTCCGTTTCCGCGTAGGGGCGGAATCGCAGGATCGCATAGTTGCACGCGGCTTGGGTTGTGTTCATGGCAGCTTCCAGAAAGCGTCTGGATCGGTGAAGGGCAACTCCAGGCTGGAAGATACCCGCTCCCCATCGAGTTGCACCGGCAAACTTTCGTCCCCGTCCACGTGCAGCCATTCCAGCGGCAGCTCCGCGAAGATCGTTGGCAATTCGTCGAGGGCGGCTCGCAGACGCGGCTCCATCCGCTCGCGGAATCCCTCCGGCCACTGGCGCTGCGCCGCACCGAAGACATGCACGCCAAAGAACCGTTCCCGGCAGAAGTCCTCGTCGAAGGCCAGATTGAAATCGTAGGCCCAGAGCATTTCCCGGCGCGGCGGGTCCTTCCACAGCGCACCTTCGGGGTCGTCATCGCGCAAGGGAGGGATCTGGGTGACGAGCAGGTTGGGATTCCCGCCCAGCGCCGAGAGGCTGCGGTCCTCGTTCTGGAGCCAGAGATCCAGCAGCAGGAGCAGGGCCATCGTTTCCACGGGCCAGTCTTGCGCCGCCGACCAGGTCAGTTCCTGCCCATCGTCGATCGCCGAAGAGGCGAAGACGAGGCCCTCGCCGAGGTCCCGGACATCCTTTCTGGCGCTGCCTCGGACCAAGGCCTCGGGCACCTCCGCCATGTGGAACATCGGAACACCCAGCGGCGCGCTCGGGAGAACGAGTTGCACGAGACGGTTCGCCACCCACTCGCAGCAGAGGGAGCGCCGCCCGGCGTAGGCGCCTTTGACGAAATAGGTCCCATGAAATCCGGCGCCGCAGAGAAAAGGCCGCGTCATACCCTGTTCGGCGCGACCGATGATTTCGGTGAGGGTGACGGTGGGTTTCATGGGTGGCAGTCGGTCAATGTCGGAGAAAGGCCCGGTTGGTTTCGGTCGGTGAGGGAGTGCCGAGGTGGAGAGCTTTTCGCAGGGCCTCCTCCCGGGCTTCTTCCTAGGCCTCCTCAAGAATGGCCAGGTTCAGTCGCCGGATGGCCTTGCATTTCTTCCTCTCCCCGTGGGAACCGGAGCGCAGCGGAGATGGCCGCAGGCAAAGGGTCGGGGTGAGGGTGCGAGAGCAGCGAGATTGTTTCCCGAACCATGTGAGGGCGGCGTTTTCGACGATGGATTCTTTGAGGGTCATGCACCTTGTCCTGAATCGCGCGGTAGGTCTCGCTTACCTCCACGCGGAAACAGTGCCCGTCGGGCTCGCCCAAAAAAGGTCCGCTCCAGCCGCGGCGAGCTTCTGAACCAGATCAAGACGACCAACTCTCGCCGCCGTGACCAGCGGCGTGTGCTGATACTCCGGGCCGATGTTGTCGTAAACACAATGCGCCGGAACCCCCGACTGGAGCAGCAAGTCGACGAGATCCTCCGCCGTCTCGCCGGAGTGGATGGCGGCATCCATGAGTTCGGCGAGTTCATGGCCTTTGAACTTCGCGAGCCACTGCCCCTTTTCCCGCAGCAACTCACGGCAGCAGGCGACGTCCTTGAGTTCCATCGCGGTCATCAACTCCATCTCCAGCTCCGAGCATTCCCGAGGCCGGTCCAACATCTCGTCGAAGGAGTTCGCTCCGATCTCCATGGGCTTCTCTATGTCTTCCGGGGTCATCGGGTTGCGGGGATTTTGGCCTCTTTTCGATGTGCTTCGAGCCGACAAGGATTTCTTGCGGGTTGCCCTCCTCGGGAATGGGCGGGGTCGGCCGCCGGATGGCGCGTCATTGTAGGCGTCTAGCTCGCCCCATCCAACCCCAAAAAGCCCGGACTGCTCGGCGGTCCAGGACGATCCGCTCATGCCTCCAGAAACCGGGCGAGGCAGCAGGCGGTCACGCTTCGGGAAAGGGGATAGGGATCGCCCTCCGGGATGAGGATGAGTCCGCGCCTTGCCCCGAGCGTGGCCATGCTCTCGACGAGGCCGGGAGTCACCTTGGGGGAGAGGGTGTGCTTGATCTCCACGGCGAGGACCTCGCCGTCTGGCTGCTCGATGACGAGGTCCATCTCGGCCCCGGCGTGGGTGCGGTAGTGGCTGGCGGCGGCCCCTTTCGGGAGGCGTGCCAGAATCTGCTCGATGCAGTAGCCTTCCCACGAGGCGCCGCAGATCGGATGGCCGAGCACCTGCTCCAGATCCCGAAGTCCCACCAGCGCGTGGAGGATGCCGCTGTCGCGCCAGTAGACCTTGGCGGACTTCACCAGTCGTTTGCCGGCGTTGCGGCTCCACGGCGGGAGCGAGCGCATCAGAGAACCGGGAAGAGGTCCGGCTTGCGCTGGACCTCGTCGAGGATGACGAGGCGGCCCGCGAACCCAGCGAGATACAGCTCCGGGTCGGCCAGCTTGGCCAGGTCCGAGGGTCGTTCCAGATCGAGGTAGTGGGTGGGTTTCCCCGCTTCCAATTCCCGCGCCAAGGTGGTTTTCCCCACCTGCCTCGAGACAAAGCCCTCACCTTTCCACCGCCATCGCGATGCCCATGCCGCCGCCGACGCAGAGGCTGGCGATGCCGCGGCGGTGGCCTTCGTCCTCCATCAGGTGAAGCAGGGTCGTGAGGACCCGGGCGCCGCTGGCGCCGATGGGATGGCCGAGGGCGATGGCGCCGCCGCGGCGGTTGAGGCGCTCCATCTCGAGACCGAGAAGATGGGCGCAGCCGAGGGTCTGCACGGCGAAGGCTTCGTTGATCTCGATGGCATCGACCTCGTCGAGGCTCCAGGCGGCGCGTCCGCAGACCCCGCGGATGGCCTCGACCGGGCCGAGGCCCATCAGGCCGGGATCGCAGCCGACGACGGCGCTGGCGACGATGCGGGCGCGGGACTCGAGGCCGTGGCGATGCAGGGCGTCCTCGCCGACGAGCAAAACCATGGCGGCACCGTCGTTGATCCCCGAGGCGTTGCCGGCGGTGACGCCGCCTTCGGGCCGGAAGGCGGGCTTGAGCTTGGCCAGCTCCTCCTCGGTGGTGCCGGGGCGGGGATGCTCGTCTTCGGCGACGAGGCCCTCGCGGGTCGTGACGGCCACGATCTCGCGGGCGAAGGTCTCGCGATGAACGGCGGCGAGGCGCTGGCTGCGGGCGGCGAAGGCGTCCTGCTCGGCCCGGGCGATCCCGAGGCGGTCGGCGATGCGCTCGGCGGTCTCGCCCATGCCGATGTCGAGCATGGGGTCGCTGAGCCCGTCGAGGAAAAGGGAGTCGACGAGGGCGGCGTCGCCGAGCTTCCGCCCCCAGCGGGCTTCGAGGGCGTAGTGGGGGGCGCGGCTCATCGACTCGACCCCGCCGGCGAGGACAAGGTCCGCCTCGCCGAGACGGATCGCGTCGGCGGCGAGGGCGACGGCCTTGAGCGAGGAGCCGCAGGCCATGTTCACGGTGAAGGCGGGCACGGCTTCGGGCAGGCCGAGCCGCCAGCCGACCTGCCGGGCGACGTTCATGCCGCTGCCGGCCTGCAGGACCTGGCCGAGGATGACCTCGCCGACCTCGGGCCGCAGGGCCTCGGGCACGACGGCCTCGGCCACGGCGAGGGCGAGATCGGCGGCGGGGACGGACTTGAGCCCGCCGCCAAAGCGGCCGATGGGCGAGCGCCGCGCGGCGACGATGTGGACGGGATTCATGGCAGGCCTCAGTCGCCTTTGCCGATGGTGAAGGGGGAGAAGCCGAGCGCCTGGAGCTCGTCGTGGGGCAGGATGGCGCGCCCGTCGAAGACGAAGGCGGGCTTGAGCATGAGGTCGCGGATACGGGCGAGGTCGAGCGTCCGGAACTCGTCCCATTCGGTGAGGGTGGCGAGGGCGTGGGCGGACTCGGCGGCGGCGTAGGGATCGGGGCAGATCTCGACCTGCTCGTCGATGATCGAGGCTTCCACCCCGGCCTCGAGGAGGTCCGCGCGGATGGTCTCGCCGGGGACGCGCGGGTCGTAGATGGCGAGGTGGGCGCGCTCGTGGAGGAGGTCGCGGCAGATGTGGATGGCGGGGGATTCGCGGGTGTCGTTGGTGTCCTTCTTGAAGGCGAAGCCGAGGATGGCGATGCGCTTTCCGACGAGCGTGTTGAAGAGGGTGCGCACGATCTTCTCGACGAAGCGCGACTTTTGCCAGTCGTTCATCGCGATGACCTGGCGCCAGTAGTCGGCGGCCTGCGGCAGGCCGAAGGATTCGCAGAGGTAGACGAGGTTGAGGAGGTCTTTCTGGAAGCACGAGCCGCCGAAGCCGACGGAGGATTTGAGGAACTTCGGCCCGATCCGCGAGTCGGTGCCGATGGCGCGGGCGACCTCGTCGACGTCGGCGCCGGTCGCCTCGCAGAGGGCGGAGATGGAGTTGATCGACGAGATGCGCTGGGCGAGGAAGGCGTTGGCGACGAGCTTGGAGAGCTCGGAGGACCAGAGGTTGGTGGTGATGATCTTCTCGCGGGGGATCCAGTTGGCGTAAACGGAGACGAGGGCCTCGACGGCGGCCTCGCCCTCGGGGGTGGGCTTGCCGCCGATGAGGATGCGGTCGGGGCTCTCGAGATCGCGGACGGCGGTGCCCTCGGCGAGGAACTCGGGATTGGAGAGAACTTGGAAGGTCGCCTCGGTGGTGGCGTTGGCCGCGAGGATCGCCTCGATGGCCGAGGCGGTCTTGACGGGGATGGTGGACTTCTCGACGATGATCTTGTTGCCGTGGGAGACCTCGGCAATGAGGCGCGCGGCGGCCTCGATGTAGCGAAGGTCGGCGGCGCGCCCGGCCCCGATTCCGAAGGACTTGGTCGGGGTGCCGACGGAGACGAAGATGAGGTCGGCCTCGGCGATGGACTGCTTGATCTCGGTGGTGAAGTGGAGGTTGCGTCCGCGGGCGGAGCGGACGACCTCGTCGAGGCCGGGCTCGTAGACGGGTAGCTCGTCGGAGTTCCACGCGTCGATGCGGCCTTGGTTCATGTCGCACACCGTCACCCGGATGTCCGGGCACTTGGCGGCGATCATGGCCATGGTGGGTCCGCCGACGTAGCCGGCTCCGAGGCAGCAGATGGAGGTGACTTTCATGATGGCGTCGGGAAGGGATGGCGGGGGCGACCGCTTTGGGGGGGGTCAGGCGCCGTTCGCGCGGAAATACTCAATCGTGCACTCCAGGCCTTCGTCGAGCCCGACTTTTGGCTCCCAGGAGAGCTTTTCCCGCGCGAGGGAGATGTCGGGCCGTCGCTGTTTGGGGTCGTCCTGCGGCAGGGGTAGGTAAACCAGCTTGGAGGGGCCGCCGACCTTGGCGAGGATCTTCTCGGCGAGCTCGAGCATGGTGAACTCGCCGGGGTTGCCGAGGTTGAGGGGGCCGGGGTAGCCGCTCTCGTCCTCCATGAAGCGAACGAAGCCCTCGACGAGATCGCTGACGTAGCAGAAACTCCGCGTCTGGGTGCCGTCGCCGTAGATGGTTAGATCCTCGCCGCGCAGGGCCTGGACGACGAAGTTCGAGACGACGCGGCCGTCGTCGGCGAGCATGCGGGGCCCGTAGGTGTTGAAAATGCGGACGACGCGGATGTCGAGTCGGTTCTGTCGGTGGTAGTCGAAGAAGAGGGTCTCGGCGCAGCGCTTGCCCTCGTCGTAGCAGGCGCGCGGGCCGATGGGGTTGACGTGGCCGCGGTAGTCCTCGGCCTGGGGATGGACCTCGGGGTCGCCGTAGACTTCCGAGGTGGAAGCCTGGAAGACGCGCGCCCCGACCCGCTTGGCGAGGCCGAGGCAGTTGATCGCCCCCATCACCGAGGTCTTGGTGGTCTTGATCGGATTGTGCTGGTAGTGGATGGGCGAGGCGGGACAGGCGAGGTTGAAGATCCAGTCGACCTCGACCTTGAAGGGGTCGATGACGTCGTGGCGCAGCAGCTCGAAGCGGGGGTTGGCGAGGTGGCGCTCGACGTTGACCTTGCGCCCGGTGAAGTAGTTGTCGAGGCAGACGACCTCGTGCCCGTCGCCGAGGAGGCGGTCGCAGAGATGCGAGCCGAGAAAGCCGGCGCCGCCGGTGACGAGGATGCGTTTCATGGATCGAGAGGGGGCGGTTTTCCAGTGCCGGGTGCGAAGACTTGCCCCTCCGTTTTCACACCGGCGCGAAGGGCCTGATTCGTAGACTCGGCGCTTCAAAAAATCAACCCGCAAGCTGCGGCAATCAGGCGCCGCGCCGTCGCCGGGCCGCCCCCGAGAAAAAGGTCGAAGGCGGCGGTGGATCAGCCCAGCACCGTCCGCCGCAGCTGCGTGACGAGGGCAGGCGTGCCCCCGTTTTCACCCGTCAGCCCCCGAGCCGCACCATGGCGCCCGTCGCGTTGGAGTCGTAGACGCCGAAAATGACCCGGAGCACCTCGAGGGCCTCGCGTCCGGTAACGGGAGCGGGTTCTTCGCCAAGACAAGCGCGGACGCAGGACCTCACCCAAGGCGTGTAGCCACGGGGCTCCTCCGGATTCGCGAACTCGCGCACGCCTTTTTCCGCAGAGGCGTTTTCGTACCAGCGCAGCGGAACATCGACAACGCCGCCGAGGTGCTCGGCATACTCGATCCAGCCCGTCGAGCCCCACAACCGGAAATGGCTGTGGTAGCCTTTGTCGAGGTAGTAGCCGCAGGCCATCGTGGCGGTGGCGCCGTTGTCGAGGCGCATCGCGAACGCGGCGGTGTCCTCGATCTCGAGGGGCTGGCCTCCCACGTTTGCGGCGAAGCCTCCGACTTCGACGACGCGGCGTCCCGTGAGGTGCAGAAAGAGATCGAGCCAGTGGATGCCGAGCCAGGCGAGATGGCCGCCGCCGGCGCGTGCGCGGTCGGCGTACCAACTGCGGTGGTAGAACTCGCTCCGCAGCCGGGTTTGGTCGGCGGCAAAGTGGATCTCGGCCCCGTAGAGTTCGCCGAGGGCGCCCGCCGCGACCAGTTCGCGGATCTTCCGGACCGCCGGCAGGCCCCGGTTGGCGAAGGCGTAGAAAAGATGGAGCTTCGAGGCCTCGGCCCGTTCCACGAGCGGCTCGAGATCGGCGATCCTCACGCAGGCGGGTTTTTCAGTGAGGACATGGCAGCCAGCGTCGAGAAGGCGGCCGATCAGCGGAGGCGCGTTGACGGGCTCGACCGTGACCAAGCCCATCGCGGGCCCGGCCACGGCGAGGGCGCGGTCGAGATCCCGGAAAGCGGCCGAGAGCTTCTCGCCGAGAATGGCCTTTCCGGCGGCGAAGGACTCGCCGCTGGGATCGACGAGGACGACGGCGCCGCATTCGGACGTGTCGCGCAGCGCCTCGAGGTATGCGTCGAGATGGGCGCCGCCCGCCTCGGTGACGACGGCGACGGGAATGGGGTCTGCAGGCATGGGGACGGGGACAGGGGTTCGGGTTTTCCGAGCATCTAGCGCCCGATGCGTTGCGCCACCTCGCTCGGGATGCGCGGGCTAGCCCGGCGGCCAGCCCATCTGCCGGCCCGAAAGAAGATGGACGTGGAGGTGCGGCACCGCCTCGCCTCCGTTGCGCCCGTTGTTGATGACGAGGCGGAAGCCTTCCTCGGCGCTGTTGAAGCCGAGCGACTCGGCCACTTTTCCCGCGACGAGGAGCAGGTGTCCGAGGAGCGGACCATCCTCCTCGGCCGCTTCGCCTACTCGCGGAATCGGTTTGCGGGGGATCACGAGGATGTGGACGGGGGCCTGGGGGTGGATGTCCCGGAAGGCGATGGCGAGATCGTCTTCGTAGACGATGTCCGCCGGGATCTCGCGTGCGATGATTTTTTCAAAAAGGGTCATGGCGATGGGTCAGGATGCGATGACGAGGTGGAGGTCCGGCCGCAGGGGCGCGCAGCGCTCGCGCAGACCGCTCACGAAGACGGTGATCTCCGCGAGGAGACGGTCGCAGCGCCCCGTCCATTTCTTCGTCGCCACGAGCCGGCGCACTCCGTTGCGGACGCCGTGCACCTCGACGACGGTAGCTCCGCCCGCGGCGGCCGAGAGCAACTGCTCCTCGAGCAAACGGAAGAAAGCGAGCTCGTAGCCGCTGCCGGCGCGGCGCGCCAGCTCGGAGAGGGAGATGCGCACGGGCGGCGGGGTCTTGTCGATCTTCGCGGCGACGTGTTCGAGTCCTAGGGCAGCGAGGGTGCGCTCGATGCGGGCGAAGAGATCTTCCGAATCGATCACGCTCCCTTTGTAGTGGTTGGCGAGATAGCTCTCCACCCCGCGCGAGATGTCTTGGGCCATCCATGGGGGGACGTCGGTTCCGTCGGCGGCGTTGGCGAGGGTCTCCGCGAGCCAGTCCGGCTCGCAGAGGGCGAGGCTGGAGGTGCCGATGCGGATGTAGGGAAGGGCGTGCGGCAGGGAGATCATGGCGGTTCTTTCTCGGTTGGGGGGGCGGAGGCGGTTTCGTCGGCTCGGAGAATCGGGGGGCGGAGGCGGAGGAAGTGTTTCGGGGTTCGGTCGGGCTCGGCGGGCGGTTCGGGAACGGGACGGCGCTAGGTCGCGCTTTCGAAGAGGTCGGGCTGGAGGAGGTTCGCCATGGGTGAATTCTCCAGCGACTCGATCACCTCGCTGAACTCGCCGACATCCTGGAACTGGCGGTAGACCGAGGCATAGCGGACGAAAGCCACGGGATCGATCCGCTGAAGCTGCGCCATCACCTTCGGCCCGATGATGCGGGTCGGAATCTCCCGGAGGTTGCCAGCGGCGAGATCGTTGACGATTTCTTCAACGACGTTCTCTAGGGTCTGGAGGGAAACGGGCCGCTTTTCGCAGGCCTTGATGAGGCCGCCGAGGAGCTTCTCCCGTTTGAAGGGCTCGCGGGTGCCGTCCCGCTTCACCACGAGCACGTCGCGGCGCTCGACCTGCTCGTAGGTCGTGAACCGGTGGCCGCAGCGGAGACATTCCCGGCGGCGGCGAATCGAGAACCCATCCTTGGAGAGACGGGAATCGATCACCTTGTCCTCGAGACTGTGACACTTGACGCAGCGCATTGCAGGGAAAACAAAAACAAAATTTGCGACTCAAACACAAGACTTAAATCAAGATATTGGGGTGTCAACGGGAAAGGCACCACAAGATGTGGTGTTTTTCCCTTACCTCGCCCGCTCCGTCCCGGGTTCTCCGGGGCTTGAGGCGCGGGGTGGTGCGTTTTTTTCCGGGACGTTCGCCTCCCAAGCCTTATCCCTTATAATGAACGACTTGGCACATTTGATGCTTTTCCTTTCTTCCGGCGGGAGCGATTCGTCCCGGACCGCTCCTCCCAGTCAAAGAACCATCCACCAGAAATCCCCATGCAAATCCACGTCCCACCGCCCCGGCGGCCTCTCGCCGCCCTTCTTCCCCTCGTCATCCTCGGCATCGCCTCTCCCCTGTTCGCGGAGGAGGAAGCGGCGGCAGCGCTCGACACCGGCGACACCGCCTGGATGCTGACGTCCACGGTTCTCGTGCTGCTCATGACCCTGCCCGGGCTGGCCCTCTTCTACGGCGGTCTCGTGCGGGCGAAGAATGTCCTCAGCATCCTCGTGCAATGCTTTGTCATCGCCTCGCTCATGTCCGTGCTCTGGGTCGTCTTCGGCTACAGCGTCGCGACGACCGGCGAAGGGGCCTTTTTCGGCGGATTCTCCAAGGCTTTCCTCCACGGCGTCGAAGAGGGCTCGCTCGTCGACACGATTCCGGAGAGCGTCTTCGCGACCTTCCAGATGACCTTCATCATCATCACGCCGGCCCTCATCGTCGGCGCGTTTGCCGAGCGGATGAAGTTTTCCGCCGTCCTCATCTTCACCACGCTTTGGACGATCTTCTCCTACCTCCCGGTCTGGCACATGGCCTGGGCGGAACCCTACGGTCTCTTCGCAAAATGGGGCGTGCTCGATTTCGCCGGCGGCACCGTCGTCCACATCAACGCGGGCATCGCCGGGCTCGTCGCCTGCATCATGGTCGGACGGCGGAAGGGCTTCGGCGCGACGGTGATGCATCCGCACAGCGTGCCCTTCACCGTGATCGGCGCGGCCCTGCTTTGGGTGGGTTGGTTCGGGTTCAACGCCGGCAGCGCCGTCGCCGCCGACGCCTCGGCTGGTTTCGCCATGCTCACCACCCAGATCGCCACCGCCGCCGCCGTGCTCGTGTGGGTCGCGCTGGAATGGTTCATCGCGAAGAAGCCGACCGCCGTCGGCGCAGCCACCGGGGCGGTCGCCGGTTTGGTTGCCATCACGCCGGCGTCGGGCACCGCGACGGTGGTCGGCGCGCTCGTCATCGGCGCCGCGTCCTCCCTCGTCTGCTACTTCTGCGCCACCTCGCTGAAGCGCGCCCTGAAATACGACGACAGCCTCGACGTGTTCGGAGTCCATGGCGTCGGCGGGATCGTGGGAGCCGTCCTCACCGGCGTCTTTGTCCGCGGAGGCGCCGAAGACGGCCAACTCATGAAACAGATCCTCAGCGTCGTCGTGACGGTGGCGTGGAGCGGAGTCGTCTCGGTCCTGGCCCTTTCCATTGCCAAACTCACCGTCGGTCTCCGTGTCTCGGAGCAGGACGAAGCCACCGGACTCGACACGACCTCGCACGGGGAAACCGCCTACACCGCGTAGTCCAAGCTTTGGTGGCAGCGGGACTCAAACCGCTGCCACCTGCTCCGCCGACCTGCAATCCACGGTGGGGGTAGAACGGATTTCCATCCGCACATTCGACGTAGTTTGGGAACATCCGCTCACTCCCCCACCTGATCCTTCCGCAAATCCCGCAGCACCCGCAGACCGCCCCACTCCGCTCCCCGCATCCTCCGCGCGCCTGTCCGGCGTTTCGCCCCGAAGCCGCGTCCCCTCGCCCGCT
>SLGN01000747.1 GCA_007123695.1 Verrucomicrobiales bacterium | reverse complement strand
GGTGAGGTATTTCACCTGCGGGGCGGTGCTGGGGAGCGCGGAGTTCGTCGATGCTGTGAGCCAGCGGGAGAGCGGGGTGCGGCGTAAGGGGGCGCGAAGGATGCGCGGAGCGGACTGGGGTGCTCTGCGGGTGCTGCGGGATGTGCGGAGGGAGGTGGTGGCGGGCGATGAACGCGAAGTTTCCAAGCGCCCTTGACGCGGCATCGCGACGCGCTATATCTTCTAATCCCGCGGTTTCCGGGTTTCTTTCGCCCGGAAGGCTGCGTTCTTTTTTGGTTCGGCCCAAGCACTCGCATTTCCCGCTTCATGTCTCAGCCGCTTCATGGCAAAATCGCCCTTGTTTCCGGAGGATCCCGGGGGATCGGTCGTGCCACGGCGTTGAAGCTCGCGTCGGCGGGCTGCGACGTGGCGCTCCTCTACTACAACAGCCATGCCGAGGCCGAGTCGGTTTGCGATTTGGTTCGGGAAATGGGGCACAAGGCAGCCGCATTTCAGGCTGATGTGAGCAATCCAGGGAGTGTCGGCGAGGCGTTCGCGGAGTTTTCGAAGCATTTCGACCGGATCGACTTCGTGGTCAGCAACGCGGCGCTCGGTGTCCTCAAGCCTTCGCTGGAAATGACTCTGAAGCATTTCCGGCGGTGCATGGAGACGAATGCTCTGGCCCTGAACACCCTCGCCCAGAATGCGGTGCCGCTGATGGGGAAGGGCGGCTCGATTATCGCCCTGACCAGCCTGGGCTCCGAAAGAGCGATCCCGAACTATTCGTTCATCGGCGCCTCGAAGGCCGCTCTCGAGGCGCTCGCACGCGGCCTTGCGCAGGAGCTTGGTCCGCGCGGCATCCGTGTCAATTGTGTCAGTGCTGGCGTGGTCGATACCGACGCTCTGAAGCATTTCCCCAACCGCGAGCATCTGCTCGAGGAATACAGCACTCGTACTCCACTGGGCCCGACCCTCTCCCCCGAGCAGGTCGCCGACGCGGTTTACCTCCTCTGCCTGCCCGAGGCGGGGATGGTGACGGGCCACACTCTCTTCGTCGACGGCGGCTACGCCATTTCCGGATGAGCGAGGCACCGACACAACTGCATCCGGCGGCGGACGGTCTCGCCGGGAAGTGTGCTCTCGTCACGGGGGGGAGCCGGGGAATCGGTCGCGCCATTGTCGAGCGGCTGGCGCGGTCAGGCATGGACGTGACTTTCACCTATCTCGGGAACGAGGAGGCGGCCCGAGACGTGGTCGATTCCAACGAGGGCCTCGCGATCTCCGCGGCTAGAGTCGATGGTCGCGACAGCGCGGCGGTGAACGCCTGCGTCGAGGAACTCGTCGCCCGCACCGGACGGATCGACGTGCTGGTGAACAACGCGGGGGTGATCCGCGACAATCTGCTCGCCATGCTCGAGGACGACGACCTCAAGGCCGTTTTCGAGACCAACATCGAGGGTGTTTTCCACTTCTGCCGGGCCGCCGTTCCGCACATGATGTCGCAACGGTATGGCCGCATCGTGAATCTGAGCTCGGTGTCGGCGGGCAAGGGCGGGCGCGGGCAGACGAACTACGCGGCGAGCAAGGGGGCGGTGGAGGCGCTCACCCGCTCCCTCGCCGTAGAGGTCGGACGCCGCGGACTGCGGGTCAACGCGGTCGCCCCCGGAGTGGTCGAGACCGACATGTCGGCCGAGGTCCGCGGACTTGCGGGCGACGAAATCCTTTCCAACATCGTCCTGAGGCGCTATGGTCAACCCGCCGAGATCGCCGAGGCGGTGTGGTTCCTCTGTTCCGATCTCTCCGGCTACATCACCGGGCAGGTTCTGAGCGTGGACGGCGGCTTCAAAATGTAAGATCCCATGAGCAATCCAGACATCACCAAGGAGGACATCGACGCCATTTTTCCCAAGGTCGCCGAAATAATCGCGGACGCCCTAGGCTGCGACGAGGACGAAGTGAAGCCCGATTCCTCGCTGATTGACGACCTCGACGCCGAATCGATCGATTTCCTCGACATCGTTTTTCGCCTCGAACGGGAGTTCAAGGTGAAGATCCCGCGAGGCAAGGCCATCGAGGAGGCACGCGGGGAATTGAGCGAGGAGGAGTTCGAACAGGGGGGCGTCGTCACCGACGCGGGTGTCGCGAAGATTCGCGCCTATCTCACCGAAGTCCCGGCCGAGCGCATCCGCACCCCGTTGAAGGCGGCGGAGATTCCCAAGCTCTTCACCACCGAGACTTTCTGCAAGATGGTGCTGCGCGAGCAGAAAGGGGCCTGAGTGCGCATCTGTCGGCTGTGTCTCGCGTGGGGCGCCCGATTTGACCCATCTTTCGGAAATTCTGACCCTTCTCGGCTGTGATCGTTTGGTCGTAGAGTCGTCTTCGGTTCCGTTGGTGGAGTAGTTCTATCCGCTCAACTTGGCCCCAGCGCGTGCAGGGCCGACTCGGTGACGCCGAAGCAGGTCTCCTCCATGGAGAGGTCGTCGGTGGCGATGGAGAGTTCTGCGCAGGTTGCGTAGAGATCGGTGCGTGCCGCGAGAAGTTCCCGGATGGTGCCGAGCGGGTCGGGCGTCTGGAGGAGCGGGCGCTTGCGGTTGCGGCGCACGCGCGCGTAGATCGTTTCGGGAGAGGCTTTCAACCAGATGACGTAGCCGGCTTCTCGGAGCAGGGGGTGGTTCTCCGGCCTCGTGACGATGCCGCCGCCGGTGGCGATGACCTGGCTTTCGCCGAGGGCGCAGCTTCGCAGGGCCGATGACTCCATTTCGCGGAAGCGTTCCTCGCCGTCTTCGGCAAATATGTCGGAGATGGGTTTTCCCGCGGCCTTCTCCACCATTTTGTCGGTGTCGACGAAGCGGAAGCCAAGGCTGCGCGCCACCCGCATGCCGATGGTGGTCTTGCCGGTGCCCATGAATCCGATCAAAATGAGATTGCGGGGACGTGTTCCTGTCGTATTCACTCCCTTCATCATACCGAGAAGCGCGTCCGCGCCAAACGGAAACCCCTTTTCATCCGATGCCGACCGAAGTCGCCCCGACCGATTCCGAGCAGAGCACGCGCGAGACCATCGCCCGAGCCGTCGCCCTGCTGCGCGCCGGCGAGATTGTGGCGCTGCCCACCGAGACGGTCTACGGACTTGCCTCCGATGCGCTCGATCCCGCCGCCGTCGAGAAGATCTTCGCGGCGAAGGAGCGCCCCCATTTCGACCCCCTCATCGTCCATGTCCCCAGCAAGACGGCTCTGCACGAGGTCGCCGAGGTGCCGGAGGACACGGCGAAAACGGTGGTGCAGCTTGTCGAGACCTTCTGGCCGGGTCCATTGACGCTGCTGCTGCCGAAGCGTCCCGTCGTGCCCGACATCGTCACTTCCGGGCTGCCGACGGTGGCGGTCCGCCAGTGCGAGCATCCCGTTTTCCACCGCATCCTGAAGCATTTCGGAGGGCCGGTGGCGGCGCCGAGCGCGAACCGGTTCGGCAAGCTCAGCCCGACCTCGGCGGCGCAGGTGCTGGAGCAGCTCGACGGACGGCTGCCGCTGGTCGTCGATGGAGGGGCCTGCGCGAGGGGGCTCGAATCGACCATCGTGCGGGTGCGCGCCGCTGCGCCGAAGCCGGTCATCGAGGTGCTGCGGCCGGGGCCGGTGACCGAGGTCGAGCTGAAGAAGTTCGGAAGGGTCGAGTTCGCCGGGCGCAATGCCGAGGTGGAGGATTCCGCCCCCGAGGCGCCCGGGATGCTCGCGGTTCACTACGCTCCGCGCACTCCTCTGCGGCTGCTTTCCGCCCCCTCCGAGTTCGTTGCCGAGCCGGGGCGGCGCTACGCGCTGCTGAGCTACCGCGGCCAGGAGAAGGACGGCTACCTTGGCCTGCATCCCTGGGATTCGGTGGAGGTGCTCAGCCCGGGTTCGGGGCGTCTCGCCGAGGCGGGCATCCGGCTGTTCCATCTGCTCGGACGCCTCGACCGCGGAGGCTACGACGAGATCGTCGCCGAGCCCGTGCCCGAGCGGGGGATCGGACGCGCCATACTGGAGAAGCTGCGCAAGGCGTCTTGCGGACCGCGGTGAGGGTCCGCGCGATGGCGGCGCGGGGCGGCGGCGGGGCGAAACCGACTCTCGCTGACGGTTGACGGGGGGCTCGGTCGGAGATTCATTGACGGCGATGCCTGACCGAACTCTTTCCTCGAAACTTTTCCGCGCCGCCAAGGAAGTCATTCCCGGCGGCGTGAATTCCCCGGTGCGTGCCTTTCGGAACGTCGACGGCGATCCCTTCTTCGTCCAGCGGGCCCGCGGTCCGCGGATCTGGGACGTCGATGGCAACGAGATGGTGGACTATGTGGGCACCTGGGGGCCCGCCATCCTCGGGCACGCACCCTCGGCGGTGATCGACGCGGTTTCCAAGGCGGCGAAGGAAGGGCTCAGCTTCGGCATTCCGAACCGCCACGAGGTCGAGATGGCGCGCGTGATCCGGGACTACGTGCCTTCGGTCGAGAAGGTGCGGATGGTCAACAGCGGCACCGAGGCGACGATGAGCGCCATCCGCCTGGCCCGCGGATACACGGGACGGGACAAGATCGTGAAGTTCGAGGGCTGCTACCACGGCCATGTCGACTCCCTGCTGGTTGCGGCGGGGAGCGGAGCCCTCACCTTCGGACAGCCCGACAGCGCCGGTGTGCCCGCCGATTTCGCGAAGCTCACCATCACCATCCCCTTCAACCGGCCGGAGATCGTCGAGGAACTCTTCGCGACGCAGGGGGACGAGATCGCCGCTCTCATTCTCGAGCCGGTGCCAGCCAACGCCGGGCTCGTGCTGCCGAAACCGGGCTATCTAGAATTGCTCCGCGAGCTGACGGCGCGGCATGGCGCGGTCCTGATCTTCGACGAGGTGATGACCGGCTTCCGCCTCGCCCGGGGCGGAGTCCAGGAACTCGTCGGCATCGTGCCCGACCTGACCGCGATGGGGAAGGTGATCGGAGGAGGCCTGCCCGTGGGCGCCTTCGGCGGCAAGGCGGAGATCATGGACCAGCTCGCGCCGACGGGGCCGGTCTACCAGGCGGGGACTTTGTCGGGAAATCCGCTCGCGCTTGCGGCGGGTCTGGCCCAGCTCCGCGAGATGGAGCGTCTCGACGGCTGGAACCGGCTGGAGGAAATCGGGCGCGGCTTCGAGGATGCGGTTCGCGGCACCTTGGCCGAACTCGGGCGCGACCTCGCTTTCCACCGCATCGGTTCGATGTTCTGCCTCTTCTTCCGCGAGGGCGCCATCGACAACGTCGAGGATGTCAAGGGGTGCGACTTCGAGGCCTTCCGCAAGTTCTTCTGGGCGGCGCTCGACCGCGGCGTCTATTTCGCACCTTCGCAATACGAGGCGGGCTTCATCTCGCTGGCCCACGGCGAGGACGAGCTGGCCCGCACCGCCGAAGCCGCCTGCGAAGCCCTCAAAATTGCGCTGGCGTGAGCGGGGCTTCGCGGCGAGTCTGAGCGCATTTCCTTCCCCTCGACCATGAGCGAAGACAACAAGCCCCTCGAATTTTCGGCCCGGGACCTGATGCCCGATTGGGCCCAGGACAAACCCGGCGGGGATGCGCCGCGCGACTACGCGAAGCGCTTCGGTGACGAAGGCGACCGGGGGGAGCGCCGGGGAGGCGACCGGCGCGGCGGCGACCGACGGAATGAACGCGACCGAGGCGAGCGCGGCAGTGGAGGCGAGCGTCGTGGCGAGCGCCGAGGGGCATCGGGCGCGGGACAAGGGGGAGGGGGACGCCGCTTCGAAGGGCGGCGCGACGATCGCGGGGACCGGCCGAGGCGGCCCGAGGGCGGACGCGGTGGCGATCGCGGAGGCGGCGAGCGCCGCGGCAGGGACGGGCGCGGTCGGGACGGACGAGGCGGCGATGGACGTCCGGGCCGGGGCG